>DATLSK010000055.1:0-18011 GCA_035534155.1 Chloroflexota bacterium
TGTTTCTTCTTGCCTGGATCGGGAGCCAGAGTATTTCCTCGGCGCTCGCGGTCAATCCGCCAGGCTTCATCCGGATGACGGGTACTCTGCCTGCCGTGGCAATCGTGATCGGTTGCGGCGTTTCCTTCTTGTTCGTCTGGCTCAGTCATCGGCCGGTGGGCCCAGCCGTGCCGATCGGGGTGACGGCGTTACTCTTAGCGGGTTCGACGGTTTGGACTGTTCACGATTACTTCGGCGTTTGGGCGCCGAGTCCGGAAGCCTACCATTTAATGATGGGGGACAAAACGGATTCAGCCGCCGATTTGAACCAATGGGCGCGCGATCAAAGGGTCTTTCTGGCCCCACTCTACGCCCAGGATAACACGATCAAGTTCTTGACCCAGGGAGCCTCGATCCAGTCGTTCGATCTCGGTCTCTCGCTGGTGGTTCCAACCGACCGTTCTCGCGACGTTCGCTATGTCTTTCCGGCCTCGGAGACCGACGCAATTGCCACGGTCGAACAAGGCTTGCGGACTTCCCCTTTGGATTTGAGACCACGAGTCTCGACGTTCCGCGACCCCAGTGGTCGTTTTAACTTGCTGACCGTCCTCGACCTGCGGCGGAACGAACTGCCGGTGCCACCAAAGACGCGCATCGCGACGTTTCAGGACGAGATTGCTCTGGTGGGAGCGACGGCGTTACCAGAACGAGTCTCTCCGGGCCAGGTTGTCACGGTAACGCTCGAATGGCTTACCTTGCGGACGCCTCCGGTGGATGAAACCGTGTTCCTGCACCTGCAAAACGCGAAAAACCAGACCGTGGCGCAGATGGATCGCCAGCCGACCGGTGGGAGCTTTCCGACGTCCCAATGGCACGCCGGTGATCTCGTGTTCGACCGCTATGGTCTGTCCCTGCCGCGTACGCTTCCTTCCGGGCGGTACGTCCTGGTGACCGGGATGTACGAGCTCAAGACGCTGAAGCGAATGGCGGCGCAAACGCCCACCGGTCGGGCGAATTCAGACGAGGTGACGATCGCTCCGGTTGACGTCAACGCTCCTTGACGCGGTGTAGCTCCATCACGTTGGTGCCTTCGCTACGCGTGGCGCCGGGTGAGCCGGCGGTGAGGACGATGGCGTCGCCCGGCTTAACCAGATCGGCGGCGAGTTGTCCGTTGTCAATCTGGTCGATCAAATCCCCCAGGGGCCCCAGCTTTGGCACGGTCGTTGGCACCACGCCCCAAAGGAGCGTGGCTTGGCGAGCAATCGCCGGATCGTCGGCGACGGCGACGATCGGAGCGGTCGGCCGGTATTTCGAAACGAGGCGTGCCGTGAACCCGGTGCGCGTGCGCGCGATGATCGCCCTGGCGTTAATGCGACGTGCCGCGGCATAGGTCGCTTCGGCGATCGCCTCGGAAAAAAGCAGGTGCTCGATCCGCGGCGGCTCGCGGCGGCCGAAGGTTTCGAATCCAGCGTCGGCCTCAGCGGCGATTTGGCTCATGGCCTGCACACATTCGACCGGGTATTCGCCGATTGCCGTCTCGGCGGAGAGCATCACCGCGTCCGTCCCGTCGAAGATCGCGTTCGCGATGTCGGATGCTTCGGCGCGGGTAGGCCGTGGATTGTGTATCATCGATTCAAGCATCTGGGTCGCGGTGATCACCGGAATGGCGTGACGGTTCGCGGCGGCGATGATCCGCTTTTGGAGCAGCGGAACTTCAGCCGCGGATAATTCGACCCCCAGGTCGCCACGTGCAACCATCACTCCATCGGCGACCGCGATGATCTCGTCGAGATGAGTGATTGCCTGTGGCTTTTCCAGCTTGGCGATGACGGGCGTCATTGACCCGGCCGCGGTAATTTCACGCTTCACGAGCAGGATGTCGTCCGCGCATCGGACGAACGACAATGCGACGAAGTCAACCCCAATTGACAAGCCGAACTGGAGGTCTTGGATGTCCTTGGGCGTCAGCGACGGGGCGCTGACCTGAACACCCGGAAGATTGATGCCGGTATGGCTGCCGATGAATCCTCCGCGGACTACTCGACAATTCACCTCGGTATCAGTTGTACTCGCCACGACAAGCTCGACCGCGCCGTCGCTGAGCAGAATGCAGTCGCCGGAATGAACGTCCCGGGGAAGCTCGGCAAACGTCGTCGACACCATCCGGTCAGTGCCCGGGAATGGCAACGTCGTAATCGTGAAGGCTGCGCCAGCGACCAGCCGGATCGGTGGGTTCTCGACCGGACCGGTTCGGATCTTCGGTCCCTGGAGATCCTGGAGCACGCCGATCGGTATTCCCAACTGACTTGCCAGGGTGCGGACCGTGTGGAGAGTCTGGCGATGCTCGTCGTGCGTCCCGTGGGAAAAGTTCAGGCGGGCGACGTTCATGCCGGCTTCGATCAACGCCCGCAGGCGCTCGACCGATTGTGATGCCGGGCCAATCGTGCAAACGATCTTCGTATGGCGATCTGGGGTTGGCACCGTCTGTCCCCCCGCTTCAGACCACTGGCCGGGATCGTGAATCACTCAACGATCGACGAGCCGGCGGAAGGAGGATCCACCGGGCCACCTTCGCTGACTGGACGGGTGACCTGGTAGCTACAGGTCTCGGAGCCTTCGAGCATCCACTGGATGCGTTCGACCGGTGCTCCGAGCAGCCGTTTGATGTATTCGAGCTCGGCTGCGCAGACGACGTCGGGATGTCGGCCGGCCACTCCCCGGGCGGGACAATGACACTGGTGGATGACGCAACCTGCATCGGTGGCTTCGACCGTGGCCATCGCACCTTCTTCGGTTCGAATTTGGGCCATGGTCTGGCAGCGCTCGTCGAAGTTCTGGCCCTCCACGCGTTTGGCGTGATCGCTCGCCCAAATCTCGGCCACCCGATTCGTCAGGTCAGCGCAGCAATGATTGGGCGGCAGCGAAGAAACCGCGTCCAGCAGACGGCTGCAGAGCGACTGATAGCTTTTGGGGAACTGATCGTTTGCGCCTTCAGTCAATGAGTAGACGAATCGCGGCCGACCGACTTTTCCCCGTTCTTCGCGGAACGCGATCGAACCTTCGCGTTCGAGGACCGAGAGATGACCGCGAACCGTCATCGGAACCAGTCCAACTTCTCGGGCCAGTTGGTCGAGAGTGGCCTGGCCGTTGCGTTTGAGATAGTCTAAGATTGCACGTCGAGTTGGTTGCACCTACGGTTGCCTCATTTGGTCCAAACGGAGGTCGGTTGAACCGGGCGGCTTGCTCAAGGATCTTCGTTTAAACCACACTCGGCGCCGCTTCACTGATCCATGTTGATTGCTACTTACCATAGCATCCAGCGCATCGTAGCGTCAATCAATAGCGGCCACCTTGTTCGCTGCCAAGAGTTTTTGGTTTGCCCGATGGCTCGGTGATCGATCTCGAGCCATCGGGCAAACCCGTCTTCTGGATTAGGACGCCTTGCTCGAACTGGCTGAGCCAGCCACGGCCGGACGAACTCGGCGTGGTCGACCGGGCCGTTCGCGTTCGAAAACAAATGGCGGCTGAGCTGCCTTTTCGGTCCGCAGGTCATCAAGGAAAACCGGTCCGCCACAACGAGCGCAACGCAGCGCGCCATTATGTACCGGCACCGACGGCACCCCGATTCCCGGTCGGAACGTCCCGTTTTTCATGGATTGGCCATTCGGGCTCACCATCTCACCCGAAATGAATCCGCAATAGTAGCATTTGACGTCAGCAACGAGTGCCATGGTTGACCACCTCCAGTTGACGAGCGCCCTCAACCTCAAGAGCAGCGTGCCGATGAGGTCGCGCGAGGCTTGGACGCGCGCTTGAAATTAGTGTAGCCAGGCACTCCAGCTTTGTCAAGGTTTATTAGGTATTTAAGGCAAATTACTTAGAAACTGTCGCCAACGTGCGCTCGATTGCGGCTCGGAGGCGATCCAGTCCCCAGCGGCGCACTGCCGACACGGCCACCGCGTTGGTGTAGTGGTCCGTCATCTCCTGCAGCATGGCGCCGATCTCCCCGGTAAAGACGTCGTCGTAGGCCGTAACCCCGTGGAGGCGGTCCACCTTATTGAGAGCGGTGACCCGAGGCTTTTCGGCGACACCCAGACTCGCCAGGGTGCGGTCGACTTCCTGGCTCTGCTCGAAGCCGCAGGGATGAGTCACGTCGAGTACGTGAACCAGTACGTCGGCTTCCGCCAGCTCTTCAAGCGTCGCCCGGAA
Organism: Chloroflexota bacterium; assembly: GCA_035534155.1. GTDB lineage: Bacteria > Chloroflexota > UBA6077 > FW602-bin22 > CADDYW01 > JAJPIK01. The sequence goes on from DATLSK010000055.1 coordinate 4,189, forward strand.
CGCTGCGACCAAGGTGACCGGCAGCTTCTGAATGAAGCCGACCGTATCGCTCAAGAGCATCGCCTGACCGGATGGAAGAGTGAGCCGACGAGTCGTCGGATCGAGGGTGTCGAATGGCCGATTTTGAGCCGACACTCCGGCATTGACGAGTGCGTTGAAAAGCGTCGACTTGCCAGCGTTGGTGTACCCGACCAGGGACGCCACTTGCAGGCCGTGCTCGCGGCGATTCTGGCGGTGAACCTGGCGCTGCTCGCGTACCCGCTCGATCTGGCGTTTCAGGTCGGCAACACGTTCCCGGGCGCGCCGTCGGTCGAGTTCAAGCTGCGTCTCGCCGGGACCACCTCGGGTCTCGCCTCGACCAAACTGTCGAGAAAGGTGGGTCCACGCGCCGGCGAGTCGCGGGAGCATGTATTCCTGGGCGGCGAGCTGGACCTGCAAGCGACCTTCTTTGGTGCGCGCTCGTTCAGCGAAGACGTCAAGAATAACCTGCGACCGGTCGATGACCGGTACCTTCAACGTTTCTTCCAGGTTACGTTGCTGACTGGGTGACAGCTCGTTATCGAAAATCACCAAGTCACCGCGTTGCTCAGTCGCCATCTCACGGATCTGCTCGACTTTGCCACGTCCGACGAACGTCGCCGGGTGGGCGCTTCGCATTCGCTGGTGAACCGCGCCAATAACCTCGAAGCCAACACTTACCGCGAGCTGGCTGAGTTCGTCTAAGGAATCCTGGACGGACCAAATCGACGGCTCACTCTCCACGGCTACGCCAACCAGCAGGGCGCGCGGTGCGTTTGGGCGGGTTTCTATCGGACGCCGTCCGAGCGGTTGAATTGTCTGCTCCGTATTTCCCTCCTATTTTTCCGCGACGAAAGTGGGGAGACGATTCAATTCCTGGCTTGGCTCCGGCCACTCTCCCCGGAAGACGTATTCGGCCGGTCCGGCCATCAAAATATGACCGTCCGAGCCAATTCGCATGGCTAACTCACCGCCGGGAAGGTGAAGAGTTGCCCAATCACCAACCAGGCCTTTGCGCCGAGCCGCGGCGAACACCGCGCAGGCGCCCGTTCCACAGGCGAGGGTAATTCCCGCTCCGCGCTCCCAGACTCGCACGTCAATCTCCTCGGCCGTCGGAACCTGGGCGATCTCGAAATTGACCCGGCGTGGAAAGAGCGAATCGTGCTCGACCAACGGGCCGATCTGCTCGAGGGGGAAATCCCAGACGGTTCCTTCCAGAAAATGGATCGCGTGAGGGTTTCCCATGGATACGGCGGTGAGTGAGAGAGCTCGCCCGTCGACAACGTGCGCCAGGTCGACAATCTCCGTTCCGGGCAAATCGACCGGAATGAGCGACGGCTCAAAAATCGGCGCACCCATATCGACGATGACTCGCTGAGCAACCCCGTCCGCGGCTTCGATCTCCACCTGTTTGAGCCCCGCTCCGGTCTCAATCAGGATATTTGAACCGGCGACAGCACCGGAATCGTACAGGTACTTGGCGAAACAGCGAATTCCATTACCGCACATCTCGGCTTCCGAGCCGTCCGGGTTGTACATGATCATCCGGTAATCGGCCGCGGTCGATTCGCCGACGACGAGAATGCCATCAGCGCCGACTCCGAAGTGCCGGTCGCACATCGCCCGTGCGAGCTCGGGCCAGGAATTCGATTGGTGGCGTCGACCATCGATCAAAACGAAGTCATTTCCAGTACCATGGAGCTTGACGAAGTTCATCCGGTGACCTCCAACGCCGGCTGGCGTGAGTTGTGAAAGTGGGCGTCGATCAAAGCCGTCGCGCGCTCGCTGGCCGCGGGGCCCGGAGTTAGCCAGTGAATGCCTGGATCTGCCAGGCGAAACCAATTGTATTGCTGGCGGGAAAACCGATGGGTTTCGAACTTGACCCGTTCAATCGCCGTCGATAGGTCCAGGCGATCCTCGAGAAACGCAACAATTTCGCGGTAGCCAAGTCCCCCCAGGGCTGGGCGATTCGGTGGGCAGCCCTGAGCAAGCACCGCCCGAGTTTCCTCGACCAAACCGTTCTCGATCTGCCAATCGACTCGAGCGTCGATTTGTTGGTAAAGGGAGGCGCGGTCGGTCGTCAGACCAATGCTCAGCACGTCGTAGCGCGGATGCGGGACGCTCCCAAGCGAGAAAAGTTGACCGGACTTCTCGATCACTTCCAATGCGCGAATGACTCGGCGCAGATTGCGCGGATCGATCCGATTCGCGGCCTGGACATCGACGGTCGCCAGCCGACTATGGAGTGCTTCGGCGCCGTGCTGGATAGCGTACCGCTCTAGAGACTGCCGAAGCAAAGGGTCCGGCGCGACTCGCGGCAACTGCATTCCCTCGACGACCGCTCGAACGTACAAACCGGTGCCGCCCACGAGCAACGGAACCCGACCACGGCGCAGGACGCCATCGATGGCCAGGTAGGCAAGGTCCTGGAACTCGGCCAGTGAGAAATCATCCTCTGGATTTACCACGTCGATCAGGTGGTGACGCACCGCTCGCTGTTCTTCGGCCGTTGGCTTGGCGGTCCCGACGTCGAGACGTCGATACACCTGCCGCGAATCGGCCGAGATGATCTCGGCGTCGAGCGACGGCGCCAGGGCGAGAGCGAGCGCGCTCTTGCCGACCGCGGTCGGACCGACAATGCAGACGAGCGGCAAGCGATGTTCGGATCGGTTGTTTAGAGTAGACACCCGAGTTGAGTACCCTTCCTGAACGAAACCATACGTTTCCCATTCGATTATACCCATTTCGGGCGGCAGATGTAGACACGACCGGTCGTGTGGCGTCGCGTCCGCCGGTTGCGATTCGACGTGGGCCATGGTACAATTTGAAAACTAACGGGGTGTGGCGCAGTCTGGTAGCGCACCTGTATGGGGTGCAGGTGGTCGCCCGTTCGAATCGGGCCACCCCGACCGGCGACCCGGGATCGGTTTCGAAGCCGATCCCGGGTTTTTTTGTGCCTTCGACAGGGCGCCAGATTGGTCAGGCACGCGCTCTGCGGTGTTTCCTGGCTTCGTCAGCGAGGACACGTGATGATTCGAAGCCACCCTAGCGGCCTCTTGAGTCGGGTCTTTACCACGCCGCGTTCATTCGTTCGTTATCAGGATTACTGTACGCCGGGGCAATATCGGGCAATCGTCGAGCGAGCCCAGGGCTTGCGCGGACTGCGTCTCGTCGAAGTCAGTTCCTCGGCCCAGGGTGGCGAGGACGCCCAGCAATTACAAAGCGTCATCCCCTGTCTCTCTGGGCTCGGGCTCGACGTCCGTTGGTACAGTTTGCGCGACGACCCGTCCTTCTTTGCGGTTACCTACAAGTTAGAACGCCTTTTAGAGGGCGATGACGGTCATCTAACAGCCACGGACGTCGATCTCTATCGACGGCTTACGGCTACGCTCGCCGAACAGGTCGATCAATTTGGCGCGGACCTGTTGGTTATCCACGGCGTGCCGGCGGCCGGTGTGCCGAGCCGGATGCGAAGCCGACCGCGGGCGGGCGTGCTCTGGCGGAGCTACCTCGACCTGCGTCGTCCGAACGTCTCAGCACGTTCGTTTATGCAGCCATTTTGGCAGTCCTATTCGTCGATCGTGCTCCAGTTCCCAGAGTTTCAAGTCGCCGGCCTGGCGGGATCTGGCCGGCGATTCTTCGCGGGCGCGATGGATCCGCTGACGCTACGCAATCAGCTCATCGATCGCGAGGCCGCTCGTCAGGCGATGGCGCAATTGGGCATCGATCCCCAGAGACCGGTGATCACGCAAGTTGGCGGCTTAACGGCGAACAACGAGCCACTGGGCCTGATCGACGCCTTTCGACGGGCGCGGAGCACGGTGCCCGGGCTACAGCTCGCGTTGCTCGCGACGATCGCGTCCCACGAAGATCCCACCGTCCCGGCGACGACCGCCTCGGTGCTGGCCACGGTACGCGGTGATGCCGACATCCATGTGTATGCTGCCCCCAGGGAGACCGGTCCATTGCCGATCGATGCCTTCCAAACTGGGAGCGAAGCCGTTGCTGTTTGTACGCGGCACGGAGGTTTCGGGATTAGTGCCTCCGAGGCGATGTGGAAAGGCAACGCGGTGGTAGGGTGGGACACGGGTGGGCTGCGGGAGCAAATCGTCGACGGTGAAAGCGGATTCCTGGTGCGTAGCGTCGATGAGTGTGCCGACCGTCTCATCTGCTTGGTGAGAGACCGCTCCCTGGCCGAGCGCTTGGGCCAGCGTGCCCACCAAACTGTCGCAGATCGCTTCCTGCTTCCTCGACTGCTTTCTGATTGGCTGACCCTCTTTGCAGACGTCTCGACTCAGCCGTTGCGCCGGGTCGCCTGAGTTGTTCGGCGCGCCGCTCATTCCCAGGGCGAGTCCGAGGAACCGGGCAGGGAGCGTCGTGGCGGGTGGGAGTCGGGGCGAGGGCTAAACGCGGCCGACGCGATCAGCCGATTCACCGCGACGCCAAAGACGTAGTACACAATGACGGCCAGCAAATCGTAGACCTCGAAAAGATGTTCCCCCAGCCGAACCGGCGGCACAATGAGCGCGAATGGTCGCACCAGGGGACCGGTCAGCGCGATCAGGTGCAGCGTGGTCGGGACTAAAGCGGCAATGAGCTGGATTCCCGGTTGACCGAGAAAAACGATGACCAGACGGATTAGAATCACGATCTGCAACAACTGACTGGCCAGTGAGATCGTACCGACGATCAAACCTATCACGCCGGTATCGCGTCGAGCCCGCTCGGTTGCATCCAGGAATCGGTCGTCGGGCGCGGCCGGCGGCGATTTGGGTAGAACGGTCATCAAAATCATGCCGCCGACAAAGCCGCCGACGTGCGCCCACCACGCCGTACCGCCGGTTTGTTGCGCGACTCCTAACGAGGCGACGCCACTGAAGAACTGGGTGACGAACCAGATGCCGATCATGATCAGCGCCGGGACTTCGACGATCGGGAATAGTAAGAAGATTGGTAACAGGACTGAGACTCGGGCGCCCGGGTAGGTGATGAAGTAAGCACCCAACACACCGGCGATTGCTCCGCTCGCGCCAATGGCTGGAATCGTCGAGGTGGGCAGGGCATATGCTTCGACAAGGTTGGCAACGACACCGCAAGCCAGGTAGAAAAGAAGATAGCTGACGTGGCCGAGGCGATCCTCGACGTTGTCGCCAAAGATCCACAGAAAGAGCATGTTTCCGCCAAGGTGCAGCCAGCCCGCGTGCAAGAACATGGCGGTAAGTAAGGACAGAAAGACCCAGTGACTCACCCTCGGATTGCCGGCGAGCGCGGCGGTCAGCTGGGCTGGTACGGCCCCGTAACGGTCAACGAACAGGGTGAGCCGGGGACCGAGCGATAGCTCGTAGAGGAAAGCAACCACGTTCAACGCGATCAGGGTCAGGTTGATGACCGGGGTCCGCCGCGACTGGACGCTATCGCTCAAGGGAAGCATGCCTGAACACCTCGTATCGATTATAAAGCGTGGCACTCCAACGAGTTGCGTTCACGCGGCGGTCAGGAGGACTCGAACTGGTGGACGGACGGCAGCCGATCGACTATGATCCAGCGTACGGGGCGAAAAGAATCGAACTCAGCGGTGGTGCGCCCGGACGTAGGCCCCGCCCTGCTCTGGCTGGTGATCGATGAGTTATGCGACCGCGCGTCGGCGGGATACCAACGCCGACTTGAATAAGCTGTATTCCGAAGATCGGGCAGTCCACGAGTGGTATCGGTTTGTGCTGTCCTTTCCCCCTCATCTGGTCCGCGAGTACGTCGACCGGTTTCAGGTTGGTCCGTGCGACCAGGTGCTCGATCCGTTTTGCGGAACTGGTACCGTCGCGGTGGAATGCAAGAAGCTTGGGGTGGGCGCTGTTGGAATCGAAGCGAACCCCATGGCCCACTTCGCGAGCACCGTGAAGACTGACTGGAGCCCAGATCCTGACGAGCTGATGGAGCACGCTCGAAGCGTCGCTGACGACGCCTATCGGATCCTGTCCAGTCAAGGCATTGAGGACAATCCGGCGTTTTCCGCTAATGACCCGATAGGAGTGCCATTACGGGGCCTGGATGCCGAGGAGAATGGACTGCTGTTGACCAACTCGGTCAGTCCGTTGCCTCTGCATAAGCTGTTGATCCTGCTCGATTGCCTTAAGCAGCGGTCGGACGATCGTTTCTATCGTCACGAGGTTCTCGCCTTTGCGAAGTCCGCGGTGTACTCCGCGAGCAATTTGCATTTCGGTCCAGAAGTAGGGGTTGGCCTGATCCGGTCCGACGCGCCAGTGATTGATCCTTGGCTCGCTTGTGTGCGTGCGATGACTGAAGATCTTCGGTCTTTCGCTGGAACCCGACCATCGTCCGTTCGGATCATTCATGGTGACTCGCGCCAGGCTACGTCCTTGATTGAGCCAGCATCCGTCGATGCCGTGATCACCTCACCACCGTATCCGAACGAGAAAGACTATACCCGGACGACTCGTCTTGAATCGGTCTTACTCGGCTTTATTCGAAACAAAGCAGACCTGCGCGCGCTGAAAAAAGGAATGCTTCGGTCGAATACGCGAGGCGTTTACCAGTCCGATGCTGACGATCAATGGGTGTCGGGACATGCAGAGGTTCAGCGCCTGGCGCTGGAGATCGAACGCCGCCGGATTGAGCTCGGCAAGACGTCCGGATTCGAACGGATGTATGCGCGGGTAACCAAGCTTTACTTTGGTGGTATGGCGCGGCATCTCGCCGAGCTCCGGACGCTGCTTCGTCCCGGGGCCCATCTGGCCTATGTTGTTGGCGACCAAGCCTCTTATCTGCGAGTCATGATCCGAACCGGGCAGATCCTGGCCGATATCGCGGCTTCGCTCGGCTACGAAGTAGAAAGCATCGACCTTTTCCGAACCCGGCTGGCAACTGCAACCCGCGAGCAGCTTCGTGAGGAAGTCGTGGTCCTGCGTTGGCCGAGAGGTCAAGAAATGGACAGGACCTCGCGCTTTGCCATGCTGAGTTCCCAACGACAAGCGTTGGCAGGTTGACGCCGTGACTGACCACTTCCTATACTGGCCGCGGAGGGTAGGGCAATGGCAGAGTTGGGAACGCTGCGGGCATTGATCCGCGGCTTCGTGGCGCGGCCGGGTGGGCCACAGCCATTCAGTCCGGAGGGCGTTCAGCAACGGGCGCGGACGGAAGGCGCGAAGGTCTTTCGGAGCGTTTGTCCCTATTGCGGTGTCGGCTGCGGCCAGCTCATCCACGTGCGCGATCGACAGATCGTTAACATCGAAGGAGATCCAGAAAGCCCGATCAATCGCGGTACACTCTGCCCGAAAGGCGCGGCCACCTATCAATACGTCGTGAATCCGCTACGCCAGACGAAAGCGCTTTACCGTCGTCCCTACGCGACGAGCTGGGAGGAAGTGTCACTCGACTGGGCAATGGAGCGAGTCGCCGACCGGGTCAAGGCAACCCGAGATGCGACGTTTGTCGAGCGGCTATCGGATGGGACGGTGGTGAACCACTGCACCGCGATTGCCACCCTTGGCGGAGCGACCCTCGAAGTCGAAGAAAATTACCTGATCAAGAAGCTGTTTAATGGCGGCCTGGGGGTTCTCTCGATCGAGAATCAAGCCCGCATTTGACACTCATCTACCGTGCCCGGTCTGGGCACCTCATTCGGCCGCGGCGGGGCGACGACTTTTCAGCAGGATCTGATTAACAGCGACTGTATCCTGATCATGGGCAGCAACATGGCGGAGGCGCATCCGATCGCCTTTAGTTGGGCATTGCGCGCGAAAGAACGTGGTGCGACGCTCTTTCACGTCGATCCGCATTTTTCGCGTACCTCGGCCCTGGCGTCAGCTTACCTGCCGATTCGGTCGGGAAGCGACATCGCGTTTCTCGGTGGCTTGATCAACCACATCCTGACCAACGAGCGATACTTTCGCGAGTACGTGGTCGCCTACACCAACGCCGCGAACGTCGTGTCCGCCGACTACCGCGATACCGAAGATCTCGCTGGGCTCTTTTCCGGTTACGATCCGGCCACCCGAAGCTACGATTCGGCAAGCTGGGGCTACGAGCGGCAAGTCGGAGCGGACGGCGTTGCCCTTCCGGTGCGGGATATCACTCTCGAGCACCCGCGCTGTGTCTTCCAGATCTTGCGGCGACACTTCGCGCGCTATACGCCCGAGGTTGTCGAATCAATCTGCGGCACGCCCAAAGAGCAGTTCCTCCAGGTTGCCGAGGCCCTGGCCGCGAACTCGGGACGCGAGCGAACCAGTGCAATTTGTTATGCCCTGGGCTGGACGCAGCACAGCAAGGGAGCCCAAACCGTGCGAGCGGCAGCGATCCTTCAGCTGCTGCTCGGGAATATCGGCCGACCTGGAGGGGGTATTCTCGCGCTGCGCGGCCACGCGTCGATTCAAGGCTCAACCGACGTTCCGACCCTTTACGACTTGCTCGGGGGCTACATGCCTCAGCCGTCGGCGCTACTGCCTCAGCAAAGCCTTGCCGACTACCTGGCGACTGCTGCTCCGCACTCCGGGTACTGGGACAACTTGCCGAAGTTCATGGTCAGCTTTCTTCGCGCCTGGTACGGGGACGCGGCGTCGGCCGACAACGACTATTGTTACGACTATGTCCCCAAAACTGTCCGCGACCATTCCCACCTCGCGACCACCTACGAAATGGTCGACGGTAAAATCAAAGGAATGCTCGTGCTCGGCCAAAATCCGGCCGGCGGTAGCTCGCACGCGCGTCTGCAGCGCGAGGCATTGGCCCGGCTCGATTGGCTGGTCGTGCGGGATCTCTACCAGACGGAAACCGCGGCCTTCTGGACCCCCGCGGCCGGGGTTGACCCGGCGACGATCGCGACCGAGGTGTTCTTTCTCCCCGCGGCCGGGCCCGGCGAGAAGGCCGGAACTTTCACCAACACCCAGCGCTTGCTGCAGTGGAAAGAGAAGGCGGTGGATCCTCCGGGCGATGCGCGTTCGGATGCCTGGTTCATTCACAACCTCGCGCGGCGCCTCAAGGCGCTCTACGCCACGAGCGTCGAGCCACGCGATCGTCCGATTCACGCTCTGGCCTGGGATTACGACCGGAGCGAGGCGGAGCCGGACAGCCAGATCGCCGACGAACCGGACGTCGAACAGGTCCTCAAAGAAATCAACGGATTCACCTGGCCCGAGCGCTGCCAACTCGCCGACGTCGCCGACCTCAAAGCGGACGGCTCGACCGCCTGTGGCTCCTGGATCTACTGCGGCGTTTACCCAGGCGAAGGAATGAACCGCGCGGCTTCTCGGGTTCCCGATCAGTACCTCTCGCCGGATTGGGGTTTTGCCTGGCCGGCCAATCGTCGGACGCTTTACAACCGCGCCTCGGCTGACCCGGCCGGGCGACCCTGGTCCGAGCGCAAGAAGTACGTCTGGTGGGATCCGTTGCAGGGTCGTTGGACCGGACTCGACGTGCCCGATTTTCCAATTGCCCTACCGCCCGATCAAGAGGGGAACCCCGGCGCGAGTGGTATGGCGGCGTTGGGAGGGGCCGATCCCTTCATTATGCGTCCGGACGGGAAGGGGTGGCTGTTCGCGCCTACCGGGCTACTCGATGGACCACTGCCGACCCATTACGAGCCGGCTGAATCGCCGGTTGGCAATCAGTTGTACCGAGGTCAACGTTCCAATCCGATTGCTCGCTTTTATCGCCAGCGACGCGATAATCCCCTGGCCGGGCCGGGTGACGACCGTTACCCAATCGTTCTCACGACCTATCGTTTGACCGAGCACCACGTTAGTGGTCCGATGACGCGCTGGCTTCCCTGGCTATCCGAGCTCCAACCGGAGCTTTTCGTCGAGCTAAGTCCCGAGCTCGCTCGCGAGCGCGGTATTCGCCATCGGGATTGGCTGACGATCGTCAGCGCCCGCGGAGCGATCGAGGCCCGGGCGATGGTCACACGTCGCCTGCGACCTTTCCGAATCGAAGATCGGACTGTTCATCAGGTGGGCCTGCCATTCCACTGGGGTTATCAAGGCGTCGCGACCGGATCGATCGCCAATGACCTGACCCACCTCGTGCTCGAGCCGAACGTCGGGATTAATGAGGTCAAGGCAATCATGGTTGACGTCCGCCCCGGTCGGCTGCGCGATCAGCGGCTCGTCCAGCCGAGCCTACACGCTGGGGAGACGACGGGCCCGCCGATTCCGAGCGGTCAGGACGCGCCAGATCTCAATCGACGGAGAAACGAGTAGACATGATCGAGCCGCTGGACCGCTTGTTGAAGTCGTTAGAAAAAGCTCCGCCGCCAACCCAGAAGCCCGCCATGGGATTTTTCACCGATACAACGCTCTGCATCGGTTGCAAAGCCTGCGAAGTCGCCTGCAAGGAATGGAATCAGCTCCCATCGGAAGGTTATACCTGGACCGGCAATAGCTATGACAACACCGGGGCGCTTGGCGCCACGACCTGGCGGCACGTCCTCTTCGTCGAGCAAGTGCCGGAAAGTCGGCAGGCACCGCGCTGGCTGCTCATGAGCGACGTCTGCAAGCACTGTGCGAACGCGCCGTGTCAGGAAGTCTGTCCGACCGGCGCAATCATTCGTACTGAGTTCGATAGCGTCTACGTCCAGCAAGACGTTTGCAACGGCTGTGGCTACTGCATCGCCGCGTGTCCTTTCGGGGTTATCGAGCGTAATCCGCTCGACGGCGGGGCGCATAAGTGCACGATGTGCTACGATCGGCTGAAGATCGGCGAACAGCCGGCCTGTGCAAAGGTTTGCCCGACTCAGTCGATCCAGTTTGGCGACCTGCGCGATCTGCGCCAACGGGCGCGGCAGCGCGTGACCGATCTCCAGTCGCGTGGCCAGGACGACGCGTATCTCTATGGTGACGACGAGACGATACTTGAGGGCGGTCTCCACGCGTTTTTTCTGCTGGTCGACCGCCCCGACGTCTACAATTTGCCGGCTGAACCGAAGCGGCCAGTGGCGAACGCGCGCCCCGGCTATCTGGCTTCCTTCGTCGCGGCCACTGGATTTCTGCTGGCTGGAGTCTACGCATTCAAGCGGAGGGGCTAAATGGACTTTTCGACCAGTCATGGGCGGGTTATTCCAGGCCAGCCCCCGGGCCCCGCCGAAAAGGTTGATGGGTTTACCGAGCCGAAGGACGGTCAGGGGGCTGGGCCGAATCTGCCTATTGAAGACATCTCACCGGGCTATTACGGCTTACCGGTGCTCAAGACCCCGGTCTGGCGCTGGGAGGTCTGGGCTTACTTCTTTCTCGGCGGCCTCGCGGCCGGCAGTTTTGTCGTGGCGAGCCTGGCCCGGCTCTTCGGAGACGTTGACGATCGACCGATCTGGCGAACCGGCTACCTGATCTCCCTACTCGCCGTGCTCGGCTGCCCCCCCTTTTTGATCAAGGATTTGGGACGCCCGGCCCGCTTTCTGAACATGCTTCGGATCTTCAAGCCACAGTCTCCCATGTCATTGGGAGTTTGGGGACTGCTCGGCTTCTCCGGTTGCGCTTTGGGCCAGGCCTTGATCTCTCTGCGCGCGGACGTGGACGTGGTAGAGGTCGGAAGACCGCGGCGAGGCTCGCTAAGCCGTGGTGTCGCGGCGCTTGGGACCGTTCTGGGATTATTCCTGGGAAGCTACACCGGTGTTCTCCTCTCGGTGACGAGCGTGCCATTGTGGTCGCGTAGCCGATTGCTGGGCCCCACCTTTCTTGCGTCGGCATTGTCTTCTGGCACCGCGGCGGTGTCGCTTGGCTTGCTCGTGAGCGGTCAGACGACGCCAAAACGCGAGGCGGCGTTGGATCGCTTCAAATTGGTGACATTAATCGCGGAAGCAATCGGTCTCACGCTCTTTTTACGCGAGACCGGGCGCGCCGCCCGTCCACTCTTTTCGTTTCAACAAATGGGCCGCTCCTTTCTGCTTGGGGCGGTCGGTTTAGGCGTCGGAGTGCCGATTTTCTCTCGACTCCTCGCTGGTTCCTCGTGTCGGCTCGTGTCCGGGCTGTCGGCGGTTGCGACTCTGATCGGCAGTCTCCTCCTTCGTCGGTCGATCGTCGAGGCCGGTCATTGGTCCGCCGAAGATGCCGAGATGACTTTCTGGCATACCGATCGCGCCAAGCGTGGCGCGAGATGAGAAAGGCAATCTGCCCCGGCCCCTGGTTGTCCAGTGATGATCCCGCCCGTCTTCGCTCGACCGTGGTCAGGCGTTATGAGGAGCATCGTTGGTGCGACGCGGTCGATGAAGTTGCCGCCGAAGAGCCGCTGCAGATCCAACTGTCGGGACAAGATGTCGCGGTGATCATGCGGACGCCGGGCCAGGACCGAGCGCTTGCCGCGGGATTTCTTTTCTCCGAAGGTATCATTGCTGGTACGGACGATCTGTCCGAGCTCGTTTTAGGGCTGGATCGCGACGGTTTTCCACAGCCCAATGTCCTCGACGTTCGATTATCGGCAAATTCATGTGGGAACGAGCCTTTGGTGCCGCGAATGTTTCCGGTCTCCTCGAGCTGTGGCCTGTGCGGTGCAACGAGCGTTGAATCGGTCATGCGCCGGGTCCAACCGCTGCCGGTCCGTGAGGTGATTGGGCCCGCGCTCCTTCTGGATTTAGAAGCGAAGCTTCGAAACGTCCAGGCTGCGTTCCGCCGGACCGGCGGGGTGCACGGGGCTGGCCTCTTCGACTGGCGAGGCGAGCTCGTCTTAGTGCACGAGGATGTTGGACGTCACAACGCGGTCGATAAGCTGATCGGCGAGATGTTGCTCGACGGCCGATTGCCTCTCAGTGCGTACGGACTCCTGGTCAGCGGCCGAGCTTCATTCGAGCTTCTCCAGAAAGCCGCGCTCGCTGGGATACCGCTCTTCGTCGCGGTTGGTGCCCCGTCGTCGCTGGCAATTGAGCTCGCGGTTGCCGCCCACGTAACCTTGGTCGGCTTGCTCCGCTCGCACCGTTTCGTCGTTTATAGCTGTCCGGAGCGGCTGCAGCGGCACTCAGACGAGCCGTGCACGTTGCCGGGACCGACTCAACCGGGGTAGAATCAGAGGTAAGATTGCGCTGGTGCGGCAAACCCCTCGCTTTGAGCCCGAAGGGACTGCAATGAAGGGGATGGTTTGCGCCTGGCCGATCGCGCGGACCGTGGGGGGACAGGAACCGTCAATGGCCGAAGCTCAGCCCCGAGTCGCGATTGTCGGCTCGGCGAACGTGGATTTTATCGTCCGATCGGAGCATTTGCCATGGCCCGGCGAAACGGTGACCGGTGGTGAATTGGTTTCGGCCGGTGGTGGTAAAGGCGCGAATCAGGCAGTCGCGGCCCACCGTCTCGGGGCGCACGTTTCGTTCGTCGCGCGCGTTGGCGACGATGGACCGGGGAAGCAAACCCTGGAAGGTTTCGCTCGAGAAGGGCTCGGCACGTCTCTGATCGTCCAGGATCCCGACGTCGCAACCGGCGTTGCTTTGATTCTGGTCGACCGCCTTGGGCAAAACATGATTAGCGTCGCCCTGGGGGCCAATCAGCGCCTGTCGGTGAGGGACGTCGAGCGAGCGGAACGAGAGATTGGCTCGGCTCGGGTCCTTCTCACCCAGCTTGAGATTCCCATCGGGACAGTTCGTGCTGCGCTGACTTTCGCCAAAAGGCGCGGACTCACCACCGTACTGAATCCAGCGCCGGCGACCGATGTTCCCGACGACGTCCTGGCGGAGGTCGATTGGCTGACGCCAAATGAAAGCGAGGCGACGAGATTGGTCGGATTCCCGGTCATCGATCCGGCGTCGGCGGTGCAGGCTGGCCGTCAGCTACTGACTCGTGGTCCACAATGGGTCGTGATCACTCTTGGCAGTCAGGGTG
>DATLSK010000056.1:0-5473 GCA_035534155.1 Chloroflexota bacterium
CCGTGTCGTAGCAGATTTCGGACACGCGTGGTAAACTGTAGCAGCCGCGCTAGAATCGAGAATGACCGATGAATTGGGTCTATATTTCAGACATCGGTGCCCACGAGGGTGAGGAAGTTACCCTCAAGGGTTGGCTTTACAACAAACGCTCGAGCGGGAAGCTGCATTTCCTCCTGGTCCGCGATGGCACCGGCACCATTCAGGCGGTTATGTTCAAAGGTGACGTCGACCTGGAGGCGTTCGAAGCGGCCGGCCGTCTCACCCAGGAATCGTCGATCATCGTCACTGGCAAGGTTCGGGCCGATTCCCGCGCTCCGAGTGGTTACGAGCTCGCGGTCTCTTCGATCGAGACGGTGCAATTGGCAGTCGACTACCCGATCTCGCTGAAAGATCACGGCGTCGATTTCCTCATGGATCACCGCCACCTCTGGCTTCGCTCGAATCGCCAGAACGCTATCCTACGCATCCGCTCCACGATCATCGGCGCGATTCGCAATTTCTTCGACGAGCAGGGCTTTACCCTGGTCGACTCGCCGATTCTTACCCCGTCGGCCTGCGAAGGTACGACGACGCTCTTTGAAACGAGCTATTTCGAAGAAAAGGCCTACCTGAGTCAGAGTGGCCAATTGTACCTCGAAGCGGCGGCGATGGCGCTCGGTAAGGTCTACTGCTTTGGCCCGGCTTTCCGCGCCGAGAAGTCCAAGACTCGACGTCACTTGATCGAATTCTGGATCGTTGAGCCCGAGGTCGCCTACTTCGAACACGAAGATAATCTCCGCCTTCAAGAAAACCTGATTAGCCACGTGGTTCAGACCGTACTGGAAACGCGCCGGCCAGAGCTGGCAGTGCTGGAGCGCGACATTACAAAGCTCGAAAATATTCAACCGCCCTTCCCGCGGATTACCTACGATCGAGCGATTGAGATTCTGCGGGAAAACGGTGTCGAAAAGTCCTGGGGCGACGACTTTGGCGCTCCCGACGAGACCAAGCTTGCTAATCTGTACGACCGCCCGCTCATCGTCGAGCACTACCCGACCAGTATCAAGGCGTTCTACATGCAGCCGGCACCGGATCGCCCGGACGTCGTCCTGTGTGATGACATGCTCGCCCCGGAGGGTTACGGCGAGATCATTGGCGGCAGCCAGCGCATTCACGATCTCGCGCTGCTCGAGCAACGTTTGGACGAACACAAATTGCCGCGCGACGCGTACGAATGGTACCTCGACCTGCGCCGCTACGGATCGGTCCCGCATAGCGGGTTTGGCCTGGGCATTGAGCGGACGGTCGCGTGGATTTGCGGTTTAGAGCACGTACGCGAGACAATTCCATTCCCGCGCATGCTCTATCGGCTCTATCCGTGAGCGACGCCGCGTTTAACGACGGGGCAGGCAATCCACGGAGTATCTCGTCATCCCGATTGGTCATGAAGAGTCATCCGACTGGTACGTCGCATATTCGATCAGCGCTTTCCAACCTTGCGATCGGAGAGTCATTCAGGCATGGAAATTAGTCTCGCCGAGGTCGACCACGTCGCCGAACTGGCACGACTGGGATTGACCGCGCTGGAGCGTGAGCAGTTTCGCGCTCAGCTCAGCACAATTTTAGGTTACGTCAATCAGCTCGCGGAACTGGACACGTCGCACGTTCCTCCCTCGGCTCAGATCATTCAAGTCGAAAACGTTACCCGACCGGACGTCGTCCGGCCAGGCTTGACCGTCGAGCAGGTACTCGCGAATGCGCCGGTTCGTGAAGACGACTACTTTCGTGTCCCACCGGTGTTCGAAGAATGAATCTTGCCGAAATGACGGCCCATGAAGCCGCCGACCGGCTCGCCCGGCGCGAGATCAGCGCGCTCGAGCTGACCGACGCGGTCCTCAACCAGATCGACCGGCGCGAGTCTACGATTCGGGCGTACGTCACGGTGCTTCCGGAAAGAGCACGCCAGCAGGCACGAGAGATCGATCGGCGACGTTTGGCCGGGGAGAGCTTACCTCCGCTCGCCGGGATCCCGACCGCGGTCAAAGACAACATCTCTACTCAGGGTATTCGCACCACTTGTGCATCGCACATGCTCGAGCGCTACGTTCCGCAGTACGACGCGACCGTCGTCAAACGGCTGCGGGCCGCCGGAACGGTCGTTCTTGGCAAGTCTAACCTCGACGAGTTTGCAATGGGCTCGTCGACCGAATTTTCGGCGTTTTACCCCACTGCGAATCCCTGGGATCCTTCGCTGGTTCCCGGCGGAAGTAGTGGCGGCTCGGCCGCGGCGGTCGCGGCAAACGAGGCGACCATGGCCCTGGGGAGCGACACCGGCGGCTCGATTCGCCTACCGGCGAGCTTCTGCGGCCTGGTTGGCCTAAAGCCAACCTACGGTCGAGTGTCGCGCTACGGCCTCGTCGCCTTCGGCTCATCGCTAGACCAGATCGGCCCCCTGACGCGCGACGTGACTGACGCGGCGCTCGTCCTGTCGGCCATCGCCGGCCACGATCCGCACGACTCGACGTCCCTCGCCTGGCCAGTTCCGGACTACCGGCAGGCGCTGATTCCGGACGTCAAGGGTTTGCGAATCGGCGTTCCGAGTGAATACTTCGTCGAAGGCATGGATCCCGCCGTGGCCGAGGCGGTTCGCCAGGGCATCAACCAGCTCGCGGCGCTGGGCGCCACGGTCGAAGAGACATCTCTTCCCAACACGAAGTACGCGCTGGCGGCCTACTACGTCGTTGCGCCGGCCGAGGCAAGCTCGAATTTGGCACGGTACGATGGGGTGAAATATACCATTCAAGTCGACGGTCACGACGTCATGGAAATGATGGACCGGACTCGGGAGGCCGGTTTTGGTCCCGAGGTCAAGCGGCGGATCATCGTCGGCACCTATACACTGTCGGCCGGTTATTACGACGCCTATTACGTGCGCGCCCAAAAAGTACGCACTTTGATCAAGCGAGACTTCGATCGAGCATTCGAGAAGTTCGACGTGCTGGCGGTGCCAACTGCGCCGACCGTTGCCTTCCCACTCGGCGCCCGCATCGAAGATCCAGTGGCAATGTATCTCACCGACGTCTGTACGGTGACGGTCAACGCGGCCGGTCTGCCTGGCTTGGTCGTGCCGTGTGGCTTAGTGCGCGGCTTACCGGTCGGACTGCAGCTCCTCGGGGCAGCGGGCAGCGAAGAGACATTGCTACGCACCGGCTTCGCCTTTGAGCAGAGCGGAGACTGGCGAAACCGTAGGTTCGGAGAGTAGTCAGATGGACGAAGTTTCGGTTAAACTCTTGAGACTCCTCGAACGCGACGCATCACAGTCGACCGACGAGCTAGCAACGATGCTGGATCGACCGGTCGACGAGATTGCCCGACGCATCGTCGATTTGGAGGATTCGCACATCGTGGTGCGACGGAAGGCGCTCGTCAACTGGGAACGCGCCGGCGAGGAAGCCGTCTCAGCCTTGATCGAAGTCAAGGTTAGTCCCCAGCGTGAAGTTGGCTTCGGGGCGATTGCCGCCCGGATTGCGCGCTTTTCCGAGGCACGCTCAGTGCATCTGATGTCGGGAACCTACGATCTAGCTGTCGAGGTGACCGGCCGCACGCTGAAAGATGTCGCCAATTTCGTGTCGGAAAAGCTGGCTCCGCTTGACGGCGTCCAGGGCACGACCACCCACTTCCTTCTGAAGCGTTACAAGGAAAATGGAGAGTTGCTCGACGAGCCGGATCCACCACCGCGCCTGCCTTTGACGCCGTAGCGATGGCGCCAGGGATCCGGCGAAATCGCGTGACCGGACAGGTCATTGATCGGTGAACCGGTTCGTGGTTCCTGCTCCGTGCCAAAACACTATCGGAACTCTGAACGGCTCTAATCGGGAGCGAAGCATGCAGACGATCTCGGAACCTACCACTGAACCGCGGGTCCGAAAGGATCGGATCGCCGCTCGAGTGCAAAATGTGCCGCCGAGCGGCATTCGCCGCTTCTTCGACCTGATCCAAACCATGGACGACGTTATCTCGCTCGGCGTTGGCGAACCAGACTTTACAACGCCGTGGCACATCCGGGAAGCCGCGATCTATTCGCTCGAACGTGGCTACACGATGTACACGTCGAACTACGGCTTGATCGAGCTACGCCGGGTTATCGCGAATCACCTGGCTCGTCGCTATGGGGTCGAATACGATCCAAACGACGAAATCTTGATCACCTTCGGCGTTTCGGAAGGTCTTGACATCGCCATGCGGGCGATACTTGACCCGGGAGACGCGGTCCTCGTCCCGGATCCCGGCTACGTGTCTTACGCTCCGTGCGTCGTCTTCGCCGGTGGCGAGGTATGCCCGGTCCCGACCTCGGCGGAGCACGGATTTCAGCCGCGTCCCGATGACTTCCGCGCGCGGGTACACGAACGGACGAAAGCCATTCTGCTCGGCTATCCAAACAACCCGACCGGCGTTGCGCCAAGTCGGGAAACGCTCGGGGAAGTTGCCAAGGTGGCCGAGGAAAACGACTTGCTCGTCGTTTCGGACGAGATTTACGATCGGCTCATTTACGGGCGCGAGCACGTCTGCTTCGCCAGTCTGCCCGGGATGCGCGAGCGCACGATCCTTTTGGGCGGCTTTTCGAAAGCGTACGCCATGACCGGCTGGCGCGTTGGCTACGTCGCCGCGCCACGCGATATCATCGCGGGCCTGGTGAAAATACATCAGTACACCGCGCTCTGTGCCCCGATCACCGGACAGATGGCGGCGATCGAAGCGATCAAGAACGGCGAGCCGGACGTCGCAAGCATGGTCGACGAATACGACCGACGTCGTCGGGTGATGGTCCGTGGCTTCAATGACCTGGGCCTTAGCTGTCCAGAGCCGGAGGGTGCCTTTTACGCTTTTCCCTCGATCGCGGCACTCGGTCAATCCGACGAAGAATTTGCCGAGCAGCTTCTGCGCGAAGAAAAGGTCGCGGTGGTCCCAGGGTCAGCGTTTGGGACGTGCGGTCGCGGCCACGTTCGCTGCTGCTACGCGACCTCACTCTCTCAGATCGAAGAAGCTCTGCGACGAATCGGCTCATACGTGAAACGGAAGCAGAAAGTATGACAGTATTGGCTCCTGAAACTTACGAAGTCGTGATCGGTCTCGAAGTCCACGCCGAGCTACTTACGAATAGCAAGATGTTCTGTGGCTGTGCGAATCAACCGGGCGCCGCGCCCAACACCAACGTCTGCCCGACCTGTCTTGCCTTGCCCGGCGCGCTTCCCGTCATCAACCAGCGAGCCGTCGAGCTGACTGCCCTAACTGGCCTCGCGCTGAACTGCTCGATTAGCGAGTTCACCCGTTTTGACCGCAAGAATTACTTCTATCCGGATCTGATGAAGGGATACCAGATCTCCCAGTATCAGCATCCGATCGCCCACGACGGCTGGCTCGACGTCGAGCACGCTGGAAAGCTTGAAAGGATCGGCATTCGCCGTGTCCACCTTGAAGAAGATACCGCCAAGCT
>DATLSK010000057.1:0-5574 GCA_035534155.1 Chloroflexota bacterium
GCCGTTCGGCCACCCCGTCCCGCCGTGGCGAAGCCCAGCGGGGACTCGGCGCGAAATACCGGGCGTACGGCGTTGGCTCGGCATCCGGTGATTGCACCGAGAAGGGAATCACTCGATGGCCGCGACTTTCGAGCAGCGCCATGGTGTCGAAAAAGACCCGGTCGGCGCCACCGCGAACGGTGAAGTATTTGTTGCAGAGCAGGACAGAGTGGGTTTGGTGTGTCACGTTCGCTTGATATTCCTAATGGTTGAAGTCAAAGGTTTTGACTTGTCGAGCACCAATTCGCAACGTACCGTCCTGGTCGCCGCATCTACCCGAGCCGCGCCCTGATTCACGCGCCGGATCACTTTCACCTGCCGCGTGGGCCGCGGTCGATCGGGCATTGCTCGCCCCACTGGACCTACCTAGTCCGGACCTCTAATCGGCTGAGCGGAACCAGCGGCCTGTCGGTATACCTCGGTGGTTTCCGCGGCGACGCGGCGCCAGTCAAAGCGGGCTGCCCATTCCCGTGCCGCCTGCCCATACGCGTGGCGCAGATTTGAATCGTTGAGCAGCGTGCCGATGGCGGCGAGAGCGGCGCCCGGGTCGCCCGGTGGAATAAAGTGGCCGGCCGAGGGCGAGACGTATTCGCGCATCGCGCCGACATCGGTGGCGACCAGGGGGAGGCCGCAGGCCTGCGCCTCGAGCGCGGCGTTATTCGCGACTGAATCGAGCACCGGTTGAAAAAGCAGCGTGGCGGTCTGGTACTCCGCGAGCAGCTCCATCTCACTGAGCCGCGGTAGGCGATCGACATTGGGCAGGCCGTCGAGCGCCGCGGCTTGCGGCGATTCGCTGACGACTCGGAATCGGAGGCATGGGAAGCGTTCCAGGCAGGCCGACGCGACCTCGGCCGCCAACCGAAAGTCGCGCAGCCAGTTCCCGACGACCAGGCACCGGTCATCCCGCCTGATGGTCGGATCGAGCGGTGGCCGAAAGTGCGTGATGTCCACCCCGTGCGGGACTACGTGGACCCGCTCCGCGCCGACTAGGTCGGCCACGTAGCGACGCAGATTTTCTCCGAGTACGATAATTGCGTCGGCTCGTCGGTAATTCGCGATCCAACGTAGCCGGCGTGGTTCCGATAGCGCTCCAAGCATCCGGTCGAGATAGGCTGGGGGCTGATGGAGCGTTGCGACAACGCGGTTTGCCCCCCGGTCCTTAAAAAATCCCGCGTAGCTGTAGGTGTTCTCGGCATAGACAAAATGAAAGAGCCGCCGCCGCGTAACCAGCAATGCCAACACCACGTCGATTTCCAGCACACCAATCGCCCGATTGCGCAAGCGAGGCAGCCGGTCGCCGAGCGTCGCGACGTATCGGGCCAGGTGGGCCGGGCCAGATATGACGCGGCCCTTTGGCAGATAGCGCACAATTTGATCGTATCCCCCGTGCGTCGAATGGTGGGGGAAACGGTGGGCGACGTAGAGCGGCTCTGCCAGATGCTGGGTCCGATCGCTGGTCAAAGTTAACACCTGTTTCATCGACCTGGTTCTACTATCCGTGGCCGCCGCCCAGCTGATTGCTGGGTAAAAGCTCATCAAGCCGCTTGGAACTGAAACGGTCTCATCTTTGCCGGTTAGGGCGTCCAACATGAGGCTAGCGCGAGCCTCGGTTGAAGGCTTTCTCACCGGGTCAGCGAAGCCTGGGCGAACCGGACTCGCGCGCGGCTACGCTTCACTTCGCGTAGCGTCTGCGAGAGCTTCGCCCCGAGCACTGTCTTGGCCATTAGGATCACCGCACGCTTGCTGATGTGTGACGTAGTGGTTAAATGCAAGGCGTGCAGGCAGTCACGTCGGGCTTGCGCCATCTCACCTTTCTCATAGTGGCAAAAGCCGCGATAGACGTAGGCGCCGCCGATCGCGGGTCCGCGCAGGTGAGCGAGGGCCGGTGGGCATTCCTGGTTGAAGAAGCGCTCCCAGATAAAGATCAGGTGATCGGCGAGCTTAACGCTTTGGGCAACGCCGCCCGCCCCAGCGTGGTAGCGTGCGTTGGAAAGCGCGCCGGGGATGTGGCCAACCTCGGCGCCGGAGCCGCCGACCATTAGCCAGTAATCATAGTCCCACCCCCAACCGGGAACCAGGCGAAACGGGCCGACGCGGTCCATCAGCTTTCGACGCAAAAAGACCGAGGGCTGGAGTATCGGGAAACGCCAGCAGAGGAAACCTGGGAGGTCCCAGCCTGGTGCGCGCCACTGATGATAGATCTTCCCGTCGCGGTCGATGACGTTGGCATCCCCGAAGACCATGTCAACGTCCGGGTGGTCGGCAAAGTAACGCACCGCTTGCTCGATCGCGCCTGGACAGTAGGTGTCGTCGGAATTCATGTAAGCGAAAATATCGCCGCGCGTCCGCGCCAGTCCTTTGTTGATCGCATCCGGTGGCCCATCGTCCGGTTCTGAGATCCACGTCAATCGGTTTTCGTAATGGTGCAGGATATCGAGAGTCTGATCCGTCGAGCCACCGTCCACTACCATATATTCAAGGCGAGGGTATTCCTGGTCGAGGACACTGCGAATCGTCTCTTCGATGAACTCGCCCTGGTTGAGGGAAGGGGTCACGACGGAAACCGACAGGTCACTCATTCCATCTTCGCTCCGGGCCGAAGCCCATTCGGAATTGGCGATGTTTCACGCGAAAGGCTATTTGACTACACCGATGTGAAGCACTCCGACGTGATTCCAAATTGTCCAATCGCACGGTAATTCACGTGGGGTCCGAAGCGCTGGGTATCCAGGATGCGCCAACAGTCAACGATCGTGACCGAGTCTCGCTCGATGCAGGTTTCGTCGAGTTCCCGAAACTGTTTCCACGGGGTCGCGATAACGCAGACCGGTGCCGCCGCGAGACACTGACGGGCGGACGTGGCGTAGGTTACGCGGGTTCCCAGCTCCGCCCGAGCGTTTTCCGTCGCCATTGGGTCGTAGACCGTGACGTCGAGTCCTCGAGCCAGCAGTTCGATAACCAAATGAATCGCGGGTGACTCCGTGATGACTGGCGTGTCCGGCTTGAAGGACAGGCCCAGCACCGAAACCCGGTCGGCGCAGGCTGCCTCGACGTGCCTCAGAACGAGGTCGACCAGATGGTCGTCCTGGTAGTCGTTGATTCTTTCGACCGCTCGAATCATGTCGGCGTCTTCGCCGTATCGCTCCGCGAACGCGATGAACGCGCGAATGTCGCGTGGAAAACAAGTGCCTCCGGCTCGGAGGCCGCCCCGAAAATAGTATGGTGAGATGCGTCGGTCGTGCCCGAGCGCTTCTGTGATCAGATCGACGTCGGCACCGGGGATCTTTTCGCAGAGGTTGGCCAGGAGATTCGCGAAGCTGATCTTGA
The DNA here is from genome assembly GCA_035534155.1 of Chloroflexota bacterium. Lineage (GTDB taxonomy): Bacteria > Chloroflexota > UBA6077 > FW602-bin22 > CADDYW01 > JAJPIK01. The sequence goes on from DATLSK010000057.1 coordinate 3,367, forward strand.
GCGTGACGTAGCAGTTCAGGCTGACCTTGGCGATTTCGGCGTTGATCAGCGGCATGCGTAGCATTGGTGGCGAGTTCTCACAAAGCTGATGGTAGATCGCGAGGACTAGCTCGCCCGCGCGATTGTCGCTTTCCCCGATCACCGCCAGATCCGGGCGTAAGAAGCCTTTGATGGCATTTCCCAGGGCGACAAATTCGGGGCAGTACGCCAATCCGAACCCCTGGTTCAACTTGCGGTCGGAGACGTGTTCGAGTAGTGGAATGAGTGAGCTTCCAATCGAGCCCGGCATAACCGTACTGCTAATGACGAACAGGTGGTACGGCTTGCTACTCTGGCGCAGAGCCAGGCCCAAGGCTTCCAATGACAATTCGACGTAACGATTAGAGAAGTTCCCGTTGGGATCGCTCGGACTCGGTACCAGCACGAAAGTAACGTCTGTCTGTTCGATCGCGTCGGCGTGGCTGGTCGTGGCGCGCAGCCGATGGCCGGAGGAGTCAATCAGCTCTTGGAGGCCGGGCTCGTCGACGGTCCGTCGACCCCGGTTGATCGCATTCACCACCTCGTCAGCGAGATCCACGCCGAGGGTCTGAAAACCTCGATAAGCAAAGCAAGCGGCGAGATTTTGCCCGAGCTTGCCCAGTCCAACGACCGAAACGCTATTCAAAGCTTCTCTTCCTCCAAGCAATTGTCGACTTCGAGGTGGCCTTGCCAACCCGGATGCGCTGCGAACGCGAGGTAGCGATCGTTTGCGTTACTCAAGCAGCCGCGTAATGCCGCATCGTCCGAAACGACGGCGACGTCCTCGATTCTTCGAATCCCAAAGTCGAAGTGCCGGTCCTCCAGAATGCTGAACTGGCGCATCCGATGGCGATCGAAGCCCATCAAACGGGCGACCACCAGGTCCACGGCGAGGAGATTCTCGCCCGCGGCGAGTAGCCCGGCCGGTTTCGGGTCCGGTGACAGCGGACCGTTATTCTCGCCGCCGATAATGCCGTCCACGACCGAGAAGAGTCGGCGCTGTGGAGACTGCTGCAGGCGCCCCTCGGCATCGGCGAAGTAGATAATTCGCGCGAGATCCGCGGCCATTCGCCAGGCAGAATCATTCCCATACCAATTCCCGGCGTCGTACATTCTCTTCATTGGATCGACCGCTATACCAAGCCGTTTCAACGTCTGACCATGCAGCCAGTAAAGCGACCTATGGACGTGCTCAAGAGTGACCGATTGTTTGGCCAGAAAGTGGTCATACATCCACCGCTCGATTCCGATGAGAGCCTGTTCAAGGGGCGTAAATAAACCTTCCGGATACTGGTCGCCGCCTTCCGTCGGACAGCCCAGCGAGTAGTGAACGAGCAGGTTCTTGTTCGTACAAATGCCGACAAGACCCTTGACGTTGAGCGTCACACCCACCTTCTTATGGACTTTCATCTTCGGGACCGAGATTACTACATCGGCTTTCATGACCGTCCCGGCCACCTGGTATTCTTGGCGGTCGCCGGAGTGAGCGCCGATTGTTTCTTGGCGATGGTACACCGCGCCGTAATAGCGTTGGGGGGCCGGGCCTTCGCGCAGCGCGCCTCTTCGGCCCAGATCGACGGTGATCTGTCCCTCGGGGTCACCGGGCAGTGGACGAATCATCGATGGAAAGTGGCGCTGGGCCGACCAGTAATTGCGTAGATCGCGAATTTCGACCCGTGGTCCAAGGAACGACGCGTAGAAGTCACATACACGGTCCAGCCGGGTGGTTGCGAGCAACTCGGCGAAATTGCAGTCGTACTGAGGGGTGTCGGCGAAGACGATCTTCCCCTGGCCGTGGAGTGCGATCCAGCAGTAGTCGGCGATAGCACGCAAGACCGATGGGTGGGTAATAACGGCGTAGACGTCCTTGTGGGCCGGATGCCGGCTCAAGACGAAGTTGGGCTTGATCACGACGGTCATGCCGGGCTCGATGAGATGACCGAGCGGGTTCCAATCCCTTGTTCCGTACCTTTCAAGGTCGTAGCCCAGGATGCGGAATAGTCGACGAAGACTGTCGTAGACGCCATTGAGACTCTGGGCGATTCGGCCATGGAACGGGTACTCCGGATAGTCTTCTGATGGAGGGTACGGTGCCGCGGCCGGATAATCGGGCGATGGCGCGCGCGTGACGCCAACCTGGTTCGAGGCATGCCTCAGTTGCGCGGTGGACACTGGCGCTCCTGTCAAGTC
>DATLSK010000058.1:0-20826 GCA_035534155.1 Chloroflexota bacterium
CTGGTTATCGAGACTGGCCGGTACTCTTCTTGCGACTGGAGACTTTTCTTCTCTGCGTCGTGCCGCAGCGGGGAATTTTCGGTCTGATCCACCCGGTACCGTGAACTGATCCAAACCCACTTCAGGGATGTGCACCGGGGCGCTCCCAACTCGATGCGAGGAGAACATGAACGAAAATGGGCGCGGACGGGGCATACGCGAGGTGCTCTTGTGGGCACTCATCATTGCCGTGCCCCTTGGCTGGCTCGTGCTCACCCTGCCTCAGGCGTTTCCCAAGAGTGATCCGACGGTTCCGATTAGCGAAGTCGCTGCCGACGTGGCGCGAGGAAGTGTCCGCGCACTCACCGTGCAAGGCGACACGGTCGACGTATTGTATAGCGATGGCCGAACCACCCAGACGGTCAAAGAGTCGGGGCAATCGATTACCGAAGCGCTGCTCAGCGAAGGCGTCACGCCGGTACAACTGTCAGCAGTCACGATTCAGGTCGTTCCCGAGTCTTTCTGGTCGTCAATCGGTATTTGGATTTGGTTGCTTCCCATCGCTTTCATCGTCGGAGCGATCATGCTGATGACGCGTCAGACGCCGGTTCAGGGAAATACGGACCAGACTCTTTCATTCCTGAAAAGCCGGGCGCGCAAGATCTCGGCGGATCGACCAAAGGTCCGCTTTGACGATGTGGCCGGGGTCGATGAGGCGAAGCAAGAGCTTCGCGAAGTCGTCGATTTTCTGCGCTCACCGAGTCGGTTTACGGTGGTTGGTGCGCGGATTCCGAAGGGAGTATTGCTGATTGGCCCTCCGGGAACCGGCAAGACCCTTTTAGCCCGAGCGGTGGCCGGCGAGGCCGGTGTGCCGTTCTTCAGCATTAGCGGCTCGGAATTCGTTGAACTGTTCGTCGGTGTCGGGGCGAGCCGTGTCCGCGACCTGTTTGATCAGGCGAAGCGTAGCGCTCCCTGCATCATATTTGTCGACGAGATCGACGCGGTTGGCCGCCAACGTGGTTTCGGGATCGGGGGCGGTCACGACGAGCGAGAGCAGACCCTCAATCAGATTCTGGTTGAGATGGACGGTTTCGACAAACAGACCAACGTGGTTGTGATCGCGGCGACAAACCGACCGGACGTGCTCGATCCGGCCTTACTTCGACCGGGACGTTTCGATCGGCGCGTGGTGCTCGATGCGCCGGACATTGCCGGACGTCGCTCGATCATCAAGATTCACAGTCGCAACAAGCCACTTGCTCCCGACGTCGATCTCGATCGATTAGCGAGTGAAACGGCGGGCTTTTGTGGCGCGGATCTCGAGAACTTGATGAATGAGGGGGCGATTCTGGCGGCTCGCGCCGGTCGTCAGGTGATCATCGATAGTGACATTGAAGAAGCGGTCGATCGAGTGTTAGCCGGTCCCCAACGGCGGAGCCGGTTGATTGGTCCGCGCGAAAAGCTGATTACGGCGTACCACGAGGCCGGGCACGCCGTCTCGGCAAACTGGCTTTCGACCGTCGACAAAGTGCATAAAATCACCGTGGTCCCGCGTGGTATGTCCGGAGGTCATACGCGATTGCTCAATCTGAGCGACCGCCAGCTTTGGACCCGGTCGCAGCTCATGGATAACCTCACGTTCATTCTGGGCGGCATGGCGGCCGAAGCCTTGATTTTTGGCGAAACAACGACTGGCCCCGGCAGTGATCTCGAGCACGCGACTGATATCGCTCGCCGAATGGTTTGTAGCTACGGCATGAGCGACATTCTCGGGCCCATGGTGTTGGGGCACTTTGAAGGGTACGGTCAACACGCCCGAGAAACCGGTGAACGACCGATTAGCGATACGACGGCGACCATGATCGATCGAGAAGTGCGGCGAATGGTGACCGACTCTCTGAATCATGCGCGCCAACTGCTCGAAGAACACCGCTCGATTCTCGACCGAATCGCCCACGTCTTGATACAGCAGGAGACCCTTCAAGGTGAGATTCTGCAACGCATGCTCGACGGCGAAGAGATCGAGGCCGATGGGCAGGCACCGCCAGCAATTGACCCACCGGCCACGCCTCCTCGTGCCTTTCCCAATCGACCCAGCGCCGCGGCGTAGGGAGCGGTTGGGAAAGGGTTCACGCACGATGGCGGGCATTCGAGCGCCGGAAGTTGCGAGAAGTCGATCCGGGCAGGTATGCTGATATACCAGACGAATTCGCTGCTCGGCCGACTTGGCAAAGGGGATGCTCTGGAGTCGGGTGGCTTGCTGGGACGATCATATCGATCGCGACGGCTGAATCAGAAATAGTGTTTGGCGCCAGGAGGAACGGGATGAGGCTTGAAACAATCGAGGTCATGGTTGAGATACCGCGGGGCAGCCGCAACAAATACGAATACGATATGGAACGCCAACGTTTCCGTCTCGATCGAGTGCTTTTCGCCTCGGTCCACTACCCAACCGATTATGGCTTCGTACTGGATACCCTTGCCGCGGATGGTGATCCGCTGGACGCCTTGATCGTGGTCAACGAGCCCACCTTCCCGGGCTGCCTCGTGCCAGCTCGGCCGATCGGAGTCCTGGCGATGCGGGACGAAAAAGGGCCAGACGATAAGCTGCTCACCGTTCCTGATGGGGACCCGCGGTTCCACAACATCGTCGACATTGCCGACCTTTCGCCAAACTGGTTGGCTGAGATCGAATACTTTTTCGCGACGTACAAGACACTCGAGCGGAAAATGACCCAGGTTATTGGCTGGCATAACTGGGAAACGGCCGATCGTTTGATCAAAGATGCGCGCGCACGGTTTTTGAAGCAGGCTGACTGATCGAGCATTCGAGGGCAGTCAATCGTGAAAGAGCACGGTCATCCTCGAAACGGCGGAACGGTGGTGGGCTTTTGGGCACAGGACCTCGCACGTGAGTGTGAAGGGCAGCGTGAGACGTCCTGGGAGGCCACCGAGGTGACGGCGCGTCCGGAATCGATTCTCGAGATCGTTCGGCTCACCGGCCGGACGGCGTCAGACATCATCGCGCGTTTTGAGAGCGGAGCATGCTGCGTGGTACTCTCGGTCGATGGAGGCTGGGCAACGTCCGGCTGGGTTTCCAACGGTTCGGCCTGGGTGAGCGAGTTATCAACCTGGTTCACCCCGCTCCCGGACGACGTCTACGTCTGGGATTGCCTGACCCGCCTGCCGTTTCGTGGCCGTGGGTTCTACCCTCGCCTCTTACGGTTAATCTGCCATCGCCTGGCAATGGGCGGACACCATCGAGTGTGGATTGCCAGCGAATGGCAGAACTGGCGTTCGGCAATTGGGATTGCCCGAGCCGGATTCTCGCCGGTCGGAGCGGTGGTCGCGATTCGCACCGGTGCCGTTACCTGGCGTCACCTGCTTCCCGACCCACAAGCCAGTGACGACGTCGTCACCGCGTTACGATGTTCGCTAGCGGCGCCCGGGGGCAAGCCAGGGCAAGGGGCCGATGATTGGAATCGGGTCGCCTAACCTGGTTCCTTCACCGAACTCCGCGCGACCGTTGCCCGGCCGCTTCCTCTTCGCGAATAAACCGGGCGATTTGGAAGATCTTTTCTCCCCCGATAACCGACCAACGTGTCGGGGATCCCGTTCCTGTCATTGGACCGAGTGTGAGGGGACGATCGGACCGCGTGATGCCAGCACCGGAAGAATTTGGAGCACCGGGTGGGCAGCGCCGGGCTGCTCGCCGCCAACGACCGAGCCCTGAAGTGACCAGGGACTCGCGCGATCGATCCGCACCTCGGCGAGTCGCCCGAGCCAATCGCGCGGGTCTTCAAAAAAGACCAGCTTATTGGTTCGGGTACGCCCTTTCCATTTGCCTTTGTCGGTATCCTCGACCAGGATCTGCTGGGTGGTACCAACCAGAGTTTGGTTCAGCTCCAGACTGACTCGTTCTTGAATCTCTTCCACCCGGTGGAGTCGGTCCTTCTTTTCAGCTTGAGAGAGCAAGTCGGGCATGCGGTCACCGGCCACCGTACCGGGACGTGGCGAGTACATCGCAACGTGGACGACGTCGAAGCGAAGCTCTTCCATGAGGTCCAGGGTATGCCGGAATTGATCCTCGGTCTCACCGGGGAAGCCAACGATAATGTCGGTGGCAATGCTGCAGGTCGGGATCCGCTCGCGAATGCGCGCGACGATGCGTCGATAGACGTCGATCGTATAGCCGCGCCACATCGCTTGGAGCACGTCGTCGTCGCCGGCCTGGACCGGTATGTTGATGTGCTCGCAGACTTTCGGTAAGGTCGCGGTTGCCTCGAGAACCTCTTCGGTGAAATCGCGTGGGTGCGACGTCAGGAAGCGAATTCGCTCCAGACCTTCGACGTCCTGGAGTGCCCTCAATAGGTCGCCAAGATGGAATCGCTGGGGACGCAAGTCACGACCATAACGATCGACGATTTGGCCGAGTAGTGTGATTTCGCGTGCACCGTCTGCGACGAGACGGCGCGATTCATCGACCAACTCCGGAATTGGTCGACTCACTTCGCGACCTCGACGAAACGGAACGATGCAGTAGGTGCAGCGACGATTGCAACCAGACATGATGGGCAGCCAGCGGGCGACCGGTCGTGGACGGCTGGTGTTGACGATGGCACCAGCCGAGGCAACGACGGTCGGCGCCAGGCAGCCATCAGACGCCACGTCGTCGTCAAACGTCGGGTCGCGGTCGGCCATGCGATGATCAATCAGTTCGAGCAGACCGTCGGGTTCAGACGGTGGAAAGAACACATCAACGTAGGGAAGACGCCGTCGCAAACCGTCGACGGTGTCACCCGCGACCATGCAGCCACCAAACCCAATGATCAGATCCGGACGCGCTAGCTTGAGCGGTCGAAGTGAGCCAACCTTGCTGAGCGCCTTGTCTTCCGCGGCCTGGCGAACGCTGCAGGTATTGAGAATGACCACGTCGGCCTGCTCGGCCGACTGGGCTTCCGCGAGGCCCCGATCCTGAAGCGCTCGCACGATTCGTTCGGAGTCCGCCTCATTCATCTGACATCCGACGGTCCAGACGTAATACCGCATTGTTCCCCTCGCCGGTTTGTTAACCTTCGGTGTTGAAAGCCAGAGAAGGCAAAACGATCACGCCCCCTTCCGGCGAAGACCTCGGGCGCTTTAGCGCCCTCGTCCCTACCCATGCCGTTCAATGCAGAGTATGTCTCTCAGCCGCCATCGTTGCTTTCTTGGCGCCTGGCATTAGCCGGATTATAGAGGGCTACTTCTCAGTTTCGCAAGTCAGCTTTTGGTAATCTTCCCAAGTATCGACATCGAGAAAGGGCTGTTCAGAGGAAAGGGCGAGCGTGATCAAACGATCGCGATGGCGAGCGATTACGTCGCGCGCTCCGGTATCGCCAACAATGGTGAGCATCTCTGGCAGCAATTGCTGATCGAAGATCACCGGGTTTCCGCGTCGTCCGTGAAATTCCGGGGCAACAATTAGCGCGCCTGATTCCTCATAGAGACCAATCAATTGGTCGACAAGCTGGGTATCAACGAAAGGTTGGTCAACCAGCAAAATCATCGCTGCTTTGAGCGAGCGGGGGAAGCTCAAGAGGCCAACGCGGAGGGATGTGCTCTGGCCGGATTGAAACCCAGGGTTGTCGATGATTTCCAGGTGAAGACCGGCCAGGGCGGCACGAACTTCGGACGCCTGGTGACCGACGACGACGTGGAGTGATTCCAAGCGCGACGCCAGGGCTCTTTCCGCGACCTGACGGACCAATGGCTTGCCGTGAAAGTTGAGAAGTTGCTTGGCCCGACCGAGGCGCGACGAAGTTCCCGCCGCGAGTAAAATTCCGCCAACTCGGGACTTGGAGGGTTCAGTCAAGTCAGCCATATTCAGCCTCGCTCTTCAAGGTCACGTCGCGGTACTGGCCGGCTCAGGGCGGACCGAGTGGTTCGTCAACGCATCGTCAAGGCGTTCGATGCCTCCGCGTCTCACCGCCACGATTTCGGCGGCGATACTCAGGGCGATTTCTTCCGGTGTGCGCGCGCCGAGGTTCAACCCGATCGGCGCGTGAATTTTCGCCAATTGTTCGTCGGTCATGCCTTGCTTTTTCAGCCGCTCGACACGGTCGGCGCTGGTTTTCCGACTGCCGATGGCCCCGACGTAGCGCGCCGGTCGAGCGAGAGCGGACGTGAGGGCAGGTTCGTCGAATTTGGGATCGTGGGTCAGAATCGCGATGTAGGTGCGGCTGTCAATCCGCAGGCGGTCGAGCGCGTCATCCGGCCAGGCGACGATCAACTCGTCGACGTGGGGAAAACGCTCTCGAGTGGCGAAGCGTTCCCGTGCGTCGATCACCGTGACTCGAAATCCCAACAGCTTACCAATGTGCCCGAGCGCAATCGCCGTATGCACCGCACCTACCAGGATCATGTGTGGTGGTTCGGCGTAAACTTCGACGAAGGCCTGGACGTCTTCGCCCAGATCGACGAGGCCTGACTGGTCGTTCGCGAGATTCTCGCGGGCGGTTTTGGTCGCGGTCTGGTCGAGGCTGGCACGGCCGAACGTGCCCTTGATCTGCCCATTCTCGAATACGGCAATCTTCTGGCCGAGAGGTTCGCCCCGAACGACCGTCACCAGGGCAACTGGCTCGTCCGACTCGATGATCGAGCGGACGTCGACGTAGCTCAGATCTGACACGCTGCCCCCTCGTTAAATGAGCGGCTCAATGAATACTTCGATCGTCCCGCCGCAGGCAAGGCCGACTTCCCATGCATCTTCGTCGCTCACCCCAAACTTTACGAGACGCGGGCGATTGGTTTGTAAGACGTCGCGAGCGGTCTCAATGACTGCGTTTTCGACGCAGCCACCGCTGACCGAACCAATCATTTCACCGTCGCCGGACACGGCCATCTTGGCCCCTACGCCGCGGGGAGCAGATCCGGCGACGCTCACGACGGTGGCGAGAGCGATTGGCTTGTGAGCGGCACGCCACTCGTCGATTCCTGGGAATAGCTCACGCATCCCGCATTACCTCCTGCGCTCGTTACTCGTCGTCGGTGCGTCAACGTAGAGGAATGTTGGGGGAGCGTCGTCTGCCGCGGTTTTCGCTTTGGCGGCGCGAGCCGCGAGCAGTCGTTCACGGAAAGACGTGCCAGCGCCGTTCGTCGCCGAATCGCCCGGCTTTTGGCGGCGGGTCGGCCTGCGGCCCTCGATCTTCTCCAGATGGCGCCCGAGCGCTTGTAAGCTATCTAGGTTATGCACCGGCATGAAATCGTCCACGAAGGGAAGCGCCGCCTGAATCCCCTGAGTGAGTGGCTGATAGGACGGAAGCCCAAGCAATGGATTGAGCCAGATCAGGCGATAACAATTGCGTTGAAGCCGTTCCATTTCGGTACGGAGGGTCGCAATGTCGCCACGGTCCCAGCCGTCGCTAATGATCATGACGATCGCGCCGCGACCAAGAACGCGTTTGCTCCACGCGTAATTAAATGTCCGAATCGCCTCGCCAATGCGTGTCCCGCCCGACCAATCCTGAACCGCCTTGCTCACCTCGGTCAAAGCGACGCCGGGGTCACGGGTCCGAAGCTGGCGAGTGACGCGCGTCAATCGGGTCGCGAAGACAAAAGCCTCGACTCGATCCAGCCCGTGCTCGACGGTGTGGAGAAACTGGAGCAAAGTTCGACTGTAATGATCCATTGACCCGCTGATGTCGCAAATCAGAACCAGCGGTCGCGGGCGGGTCCGCAAACGACGGTGCGCCAGCTCAAAGACCTCACCGCCGTTGCGCAAGTTTCGCCGGATCGTCCGACGCAAGTCGAGCCGCCGACCGAGCTGATGAGCTTCGAATCGTCGGGTGCGCCGTTGGGCGATCTTCCAGCGCATCTCGCGCATGAGCTGGCGGGCTCGTTGCAGCTCGTCCGACGTATAGTTTTCGAAGTCCTTATGGCGGAGTATCTCGTCGGAACTGTAGGCGAGCATGACTTTCGTCTGCGGCTCTAAGTCCTCGTCGGCCTCGTCACCGTCCCCGCCGGCTTCCTGGTAGACGATCTGCACGGTTTGAGGGGTCGACTCATCGACATTCCCCTGGTCGGGTATACAGTCCTCAATCGGGTAAAAGCTGCCGACCGACGGCAAAAGCTCACTGGCGCGTTGTTCCAGGATTTCCGCGGTGCGGGCATTCCAAAAGAGCTCAAACAACGTGTCAAAGATCGGCAAATCTTCACGTCGGCCAACCAGGATGACCCGAGCGGTGTGGTACACGTCCACGCGATTCCCGAAGTCAATCAAGTCGAGGGCCCGGATCAGATCGAGAATCTGACCGGTTCCAATTGTCATTCCCGCCCGACGCAACAAACGGGCGAACAGCACGACGTTTTCCGGAAGGTGAGAAAAGTCGCGGTTTGCGTCAACGCGCTCGATCTTCTCCGTTAGTTGCACGGGCGATCTCCAACAAAGGGCCAACGTTGCCGGCCCGAATCTTCTGAATGTCGTCTTGATACTTGAGCAACGTACCGAGAGTATCGACGACGAGCTCTTCATTGAGCGAGACAGCCCCAAGGGTCGATAGGGCACTCGCCCAGTCCAGCGTTTCCGCGACGCCGGGAAGCTTATACAGGTCCTGGTTGCGCAGCTCTTCGACAAAGCGACAGACTTGACGCGCCAAGTCCGCGGTCACTTCCGGTCGCTTGGTCGTGACGATCTGAAATTCCTTTTGGAAGGTGGGGTAGTCGATCCAATGGTAGAGACAGCGTCGCTTCAACGCGTCGTGGACCTCGCGCGTTCGGTTTGACGTAATCACGACGACTGGTGGTTCTTTTGCCCGGATCGTGCCAATCTCAGGCACGGTAATCTGATAGTCAGATAGGAGCTCGAGGAGAAATGCTTCGAACTCTTCGTCGGCGCGGTCTATCTCGTCGATCAAGAGAACCGGCGGAGGACCGTCTCGGTCTTCGATCGCTTGAAGAAGCGGTCGACGAATCATGAATTCGGGCGAAAAGATCTCTTTCAGTGCTTCCTGTTCGTGGGCTCCTGTCGCTTCGAGCAAGCGAATGTGCAAGAGCTGGCGACTGTAGTTCCACTCGTAGACGGCCGCGTTTACGTCCAGACCTTCGTAGCACTGAAGGCGGATCAGGTCGGTGTTGAGCAAATCGGCCAACACCTTAGCGATCTCAGTTTTGCCAACGCCCGCTTCGCCTTCGAGAAAGAGCGGCTTTTGCAGGCGCAGGCTCAAGAAGATGACGGTGGCAAGCCCGCGCTCGGCGACGTAGTGTCGCTCGCGCAAGGCGCGCTCAACTTCGGCGATGGAGGCTGGTACGTTCACACGATTCTCCGTACGATTGATGAAATGTCAGGACACGCTCGGAGCGGTCGCCTCGATCTTTTGCTGCATGCATTCGAAGAACTGATTCATCAGCATGCGTGCGGCCGGCAGGAGAACGCGCTGGCCAACCCCAGCGATCATGCCACCTACCTGAGCGTCGCCAGCAACTTCGACGTGGGTACCTTTCTCCGAATCGCTCAGGGTCACCAGCCCGGTCCCTTTCACGAATCCTGGACCACCCGAGCCTTCGACGTTGAGGCGATAGCTTGTTGCTTCGTTTTCGTCAGTTATTTGGACGTAACCGCTAAACGTTCCCCGAATCGCCGCGATTTTGAGCGAAAGGTGCGCCAGGTACCGCCCATCGGGCTGGAGGGTCAGCGAGTCGCATCCGGGAATACATTGTTGGAGTAAGTCCGGATCGCGCAGCGACCGATAGACGTGCGTGCGAGGTGCTGCGAAGTCGTACGTTCCTTCGACCTTCAACGATCTCCCCTTCGTCGAGCTTTATTTCGATCTCTCAAACCGGTTCCCGGACTGGTCGGTCGTGGATTCTTCCGAACGGGAGGGAATAGTTCCCGGCCATGGGGTCACCACGAGCGTCGGTCGGTCACGATTACGTTAAAGAATACTCTGACTATCATACTCGTTCTCTGGAGAGCGGTAAACCAATTGGACCCACCGCGAGTCGCGTGAACGTACCCGGTTGCCCGCGCAATCGACCGGGGCGTCGTCGACCGGATCTGAAGGCCGAGGCAGCTACCGCGTGAATCGGTCGCGTCTGGTGTCGTCCTACCGATCTGGCGCGCTGGTCAGGATTCTGCGGCAGCAGGGAACCAAACTCGTTTGCAAAGGCGTGGGGGAAAGCCGTTTGGGTTCGTCCGTCCGGACGTCACGACGTCGCTGCCCTCGGGCTGGTCAGCCCGAGGGCAGCGATAGATCTAGGTCTGGGCCCGCGCGATCGCTTCGCGCAAAGCTCGGACAGTGAATTCCTCCACCAGGTGCTTTCGGTATTCGTCCGATGCGTGAATGTCGCCTGACGTTTCGGTCTCGTCCGAGGCGGCGCGGCCGGCCTTGCGCAGGGCGGTTTCGTCGAGATTCGATCCGACCAGACTTTTCTCGGCGGCGGAGGCTCGACTGGGTTTGGGCCCGGCACCGGTTACCCCGATCGCTACCTCGGCGCACGTTCCATTGGGATTCAAGCGGAGCGCGGCCGCGACCCCGACGATTGCATATCGTGATGCTGGATGGGGGAACTTTGCGTAGGCAACACCAGTGCCGGCTGCCGGGATTGGGATTCGGACTTGAGTGACGACCTCGTTCGATTCCAGGGAGGTGGTCATAAGATCAACGAACAAGTCACTCGCTTTAATCGTCCGCTGTCCTTTTGGCCCGGTTGCGACGATTTCGCTGTTCAAGGCAAGGATGAGCGCGGGGTAGTCCGCGGCGGGGTCGGCGTGCGCCATACTTCCGCCAATTGTTCCCCGATTTCGAACTTGAACGTCGCCAATCAGCGCCGCCGTCTCGGCGAGTGCGAGCAGACGTTCTCGAACCAGTGGCGACGATTCGATCTCATAGTGGGTCGTTAGAGCGCCAATCTCCAGAACGCCATTCGCCTCGCGAATGTACTTCAGGTTCGGAATATGCGCTAGATCTACCAGGTAACGCGGCGCGGCGAGCCGAAGCTTCATCAGGGGAATTAAGCTGTGTCCACCAGCCACGAGCTTCGCGTCATCCGGGTGAGCGCCCAGAAAGGTCACGGCTTCGGTCAGAGAAGTAGGAGTAACGTACTCAAACGCGCTCGGAATCACGACCTAAATCCTCCTATGACTGGACCGGGCGAAGCCACGGTCAGGTCTCTTCTCGGCCTTCACGGCCGAGCTACCACGCGGGCGAAGGGAAAGCATCCCGTTGGTCTTACCGGGCGCCGGCCGGCTCGCCTGACTGCATTTTGGCCGCGGCGTATTGCACGGCCTTGACAATATTGTGGTAGCCAGTGCAGCGGCAAAGGTTCCCTTCCAAGGCGTGCCGGATCTCGGCCTCGCTTGGGTTTGGGTTTCGCTCGAGTAGCTGAACAGACATCAGGATCATGCCGGGCGTGCAGAATCCGCACTGCAATCCGTGCTCTTCCCAGAAACCTTCCTGGACCGGGTGCAACTGACCGTCCTTGGCGACCCCCTCAATCGTGGTCACCGACGCCCCATCTGCCTGGACGGCGAAGAGGGTGCACGACTTGACGGCCTGGCCGTCGACGAGAACCGTGCACGCGCCACATTGCGACGTATCGCAGCCAATGTGGGTACCGGTCAGGTCCAGGACGTCGCGCAGGTAGTGAACGAGGAGGGTACGGGGCTCTACGTCATTACGGTACGTTTTACCGTTGACGGTGATGCTAACTTCACTCACTGAGATCTTCCCCCATCCTGGTTGAATGTCCACGAGGTACGGGCAGACTATTCTGACGGTCTCACTATATGCCTTACGGATTGAGCGTGTCAAGGCCGCCGCCGCTATCGAGCCTCGGTCGGCGACGCGAATCGCCGGGCGCTAAATCCGGCGATCGGCAGCGCGGTTCGTCCGGAATCGACGAGTTCGGTGATTGCTTTCGCGGTGGCGGGCGCCGATAGTATTCCCATCGTGAAGTGGCCGGTCGCCCAGTAAAGCCCGTCGATCTCAAGATCGGCGCCAATCAACGGTTGGTGGTCCGGGCACATCGGACGGAGACCGGCCCAGGCGTCAAGGAATCGCGCTTGCTCCAGCGACGGTAGGATTCGAGCGGTGCGCTGGAACAGGCCGGCGATTGCCCCGGCGATCACGTCCTTATCGAACCCAACGTCGTCGATCGTCGCACCGATCAATGTTCGGCCGTCGGCGCGCGGAACGGCCGAACCGCCAGGGCCGGCGACGAGGTGGTTCAGCGGCAGTGAGCCGCGATCCACGGCGAGCATCTGGCCCTTGGCCGGCCGTACGGGCTGCTTCGCGCGCGAATCGACGAGGCCAGACCAGCTTCCGGCACAGTTGACCACGATCGAGCCGTGTACCTCACCGGTCGCCGTAGTGACGCCGGTCACCTGACCTTCGCGAATGAGCAGACCGGTGACCAGGCAGTTTTCAACGAGGTCGCCGCCGGTGCGATGCAGCGCCGAGCCAAGCGCGTGAGTGAGGCGCGGATTGTCGACCAGTCCGTGGTCCGGAAAGAAGATAGCCGCTTGGACGTCGGGGCTCAGGGATGGCTCGGCGGCGCGGGCATCGGTTCCGGAGAGCCACTCCGCGCGGATCCCCGATGGTGCTTGGAACTCGAAACGCTCGCGCAGCCGCACAACGTCTTCATCAGTAAAGGCCACGACCAGGCGGCCACTGACGCGAAACTCGAAGGCCTCGCCGGTTGTCGCTCGGACTTCCTCGACGAATGACGGGTACATCTGGTTGCTGGTATCCCAGAACCGCAGCAAGTCCGGCGAAAGTTCTGGGGCGGCCTCGGGGATGAAAATCCCACCAGCGGCCGAGGACGCTTCCCCGCCAACGCGCCCACGTTCCAGCAGCACTACCTTTCGGCCGCTTAGTGCCAACCGCCAGGCCACTGAACAGCCAATGATACCTCCACCGATGACGATGGCGTCGTATCCGCTCTGCATCGCTCGCTCCATTGAGCTTGAATTGACTGGTCGCGTAATCCTACGCCGTTTGCCCGACGCGGTCAATCTGGCTATTCCGGCCAGGGTAGGCCGAAGTGGTTAATCGACGAGTCAGATAGAATAGATCTGCTTTAGCACTTGCTACGCTTGTCGTTCGCGCCAGGGACTGGCTCGAGGAGGGCTCTGATGAACGAATATGCGCCGACCGAACCGCTGCCTTCGGCTGAGGTTTATCGAAGAGAGCTTGGCGTCGACGAGATTCGCGAGCAGACGGTGCGCCTGGCGATCGTTGGCACTTTGATTCTCGTGCTCGGCTCGCTATTCTTGTCGGTCTTTGAATTGAAGTACGCCCCCCCTCTGATGCTCCTCGCCACGATCGGCATGCTGGTGCTCACCTGGTTGGCGAATCTCGTGAGCCGCCGCCGACCAATCGACGGCGCGCGAGTCTTCATCGTTGGGTTACTGGTGTTGCTGACGTTTGCAGTCCAAACGATGCCCAGCGCGGTGCTGACCCCTTGGTTCGCGCTCATTGTGCTGCTGACTGGCGCTCTGCTCGGGGCTCGTGCGGGAGTCCTGGTGGCCCTGGTCGTGACGGGTATTCTCCTCGCCGCGGCGGAATGGCCGACGCGGGACGTGCGCCTCGCTCCTGCATTCAGTTCGATCCTGTTGAGCTGGGCCTCGCTCTTTGCCTATTGGCTCATATCCCGCCCGACCAGCACGGCTCTCGAATGGGCGTGGAGCAGCTACGTCCAGGCGCGCGATCAGACGACGATGGCGCGCGCCCGGCAGGGAGAGCTTGCAAGTCTCTCGAAGGGGCTCAGCGAGTCGAACTATCAGTTGGAGCAGCTCAACCTCGAACTAGAGCAGGCGCGCCGGGCAGAGCGGGAAGCGCGGCGGCTGAAGGCCGAGTTCGCCGCCGCCGTCAGTCACGAGCTACGCACGCCGCTTAATTTAATCATTGGCTTCTGTGAGATGATGGTCCTGTCCCCGTCAAGTGCGTACGGGGAGCGTTTGCCGGTCGGTTATCAGCACGACCTCGAGTCGATCTACCGAAACGCTGGCCATATTTCGGCGTTGGTCGACGACATTCTCGACCTCAGCCAGGTCGACGCGAATCGCTTGGCGTTGCATCGAGACTGGGCACCGCTCTCGCGTATCGTGAGCGAGGCCGTCGGCGCCGTCGAGACGCTCTTTCAAGATCGCGACCTGGAGGTCCGCGTTGTCGTGGACGAGCTTCCACCGGTCTGGGTAGACCAGACTCGGATTCGGCAGATCCTGATCAATCTTCTTGGCAATGCCGCGCGGTTCGTCGAACAGGGTGGCGTGACGATTCGCGCCGAACGTCTACGCGATTCCGTCGTCGTGTCGGTTGCCGACACCGGTTTGGGGATACGCCCGGATGATCTGCCATATGTCTTCGAGGAGTTTTTTCAGGTTCGTACTGGTGGAACCCGTCGTGGCGGGTCCGGGTTGGGCCTGACAATCAGCAAGCGGTTCGCCGAGCTTCACGGGGGGATGATGTGGGTTGAAAGCGCGGGCGTCGGGCAAGGAAGCACTTTCTTTCTTAAGCTACCAATCGACGTCGATGCTCCGTCGACTTCGCGGGATGCCCCGACTTGGGATGATCGGCTGAGCAATCGGGTGCGCGGACAAGCCGACTCGCGTATTCTTGTGATCGATCCAGCCGGCGACCTGCATCGCATCTTTCAGCGGTATTTGGACGGTTTTCAAGTCCTCCACGCGACGAGCACTCGGGATTGCCAGCGACACGCTAAGGTCGGAGGGATTCAAGCAGTCGTGTTTGGAACGCCCGCGACGCAAACGGACTGGTCAGATGTCCAGGCGCTTCCCCCGCGTTTTCGAGAGGTTCCGATTATCTCGTGTTCGCTGCACACCACTCACCAGGTCGGCAAGGAGATCGGGGCGGCGAGCTACCTGGTCAAGCCGGTCACTCGCGATCAGCTCCGCACCGCACTGCGTGGGCTTGGTCGGCCGGTTCGAAGCGCACTGATCGTGGACGACGACCCGGAAATGACCCGCCTACTGGGTCGTATGTTCAAGTCGCTCGTGCGGGGAGGCCATTTTTGGACTGCTGAGGACGGAAGCCAGGCGCTCGATCTGCTGCGGAGTCAGCATCCGGACCTGCTTCTCCTCGATCTGCTAATGCCGGGGGTCAACGGATATGACGTTCTTGACGCCGTGAACGGCGACGCGGAGCTGAATCAGACGCCGGTCTTCGTCATCAGTGCGCGCGGACTAGGCGATGAATCGGTCGTCGCCGACGCAATCGGCGTCACCCGAGCTGGCGGGTTAACGGTGGCGGACATCATGTACTGGGTGAAGAGCGGCATTCACGTTCCGCAGGACTCAAACACCAGTGCTGGAGTGTGGCCAACAGCGCCGACCGCGACACCGGCTTTGGGAGAAACTCGTCGACACCCAAGGAAAGCGCAAGCGTCAGGTCCGGAAGCACCGAACAGATGACGATGGGTGTTCCCGTTGTCTCCGGGTTCGCGCGCAGGTACTGCAGTATTTCCCAGCCGTCCTGGGAAGGGATCATCACGTCCAGAATGATCACGTCAGGGCGAAGTTCGCAAGCAAGGGACACGGCGCGAGCCCCTGAGATTGCCTGGATTACTCGGTAGGGCTCGTGGCGAAGGTAGCGACGAAAGAGGCCAGCCAACTCCGGATTATCGTCGACGACGAGAACCTTGCGAAGGGGAATCGGCGGTAGGATGACGCGGAGGAGTGAGCTGGAGTCCCCGCCGAGGCCGGACTCGACTTGACCGCCCTGTGCTTCCAATAACTGACCGGCTGCCTGGAGAAGACGCGACGCGTCGCGCGGACTTGGCCGCGATGGTAGGTAGGAGTTCCCGAGCTCGTTATCGCGGCAGGTAATGCGCAGGATCACGCCGCGCGCGGTGTCGGCTGCCGAGAGAATCGTCTGGCTGCCTGGCGCGGCCTCGCAGACGTAGACGAGCAGATTCAGAAGTGCCTGGCGCAGAAGCGTGGGGCCAATCGCGACCCGCGGGAGCGCGTTGCCGAGCGACACGACGAAGCTGACCGCACGATCAGCGGCGAGCCGTTCGACGAGGCCGAGGACGCCGTGCAGACTTTGAGCCAGGTCTGAATCTCCCTCGTCGCTTGCTGCCACTTTCGCGGCTTCTTGGGCGAGATCAGTCGTGTCGGTTGAACTCATGACGTTCGGCGCTCCCTTGGACGCGGGCCAGGAGGCCATCGTGGGGTGCTCAGACCTTGCCTGCTCAACGAAGCGAGACAGGGCCGAAATCGCTTGCTGGTGATCCCGACTGGCTTGTCGTGCGCTGATGTCCAGGGCCCGGGCCGCCTGCTCGAGAGTCTGGCCTTCGACGTAACGGAGGATCATTTGGCGATAACGCCGCCGATCCGCATCGGACGAGGGCGCATCGGTCACCGGCTTGAGCTGCTCGATCGCGTCGAGCAGAGTTTGTCGGACGACGTCGGCCGAAGCCGGCTGGTCTACACTGCCAAGTATCCGAGCGATGGGATGCATTGACAGGTACGATCGGCTGTGAAGATGCTCCAGAGCCTCGTGAACGAGTCGAACCAGGATATCATGATCCATGCCGCCTATGTTAACATATTGGATAACTAATCTGAACGAATCGCCAATGTCCATATGTCGGCATGTCGATGGCATGTAACCCCCTTGTCCGGCGAGAGGCGATAGTATCTGATGATCGCATCATCTGGTATGAGGAAGGAAGGGGCGTTCAGTCATGTTTGACGGTACGTACACACGGAAGGGGTTCTTGAAAGGACTCGCGGTTGTCGGCCTGGGGGCCGTGGCGGGGCAATTCCTCGCGGCATGCGGCTCCAGCAGCCCCGCCGCCCCGGCTGCTCCCGCCGCGAGCAGTCCCGCGTCTAGCTCGTCGCCAGCGGCCAGCAGTAGCAAGCCAGCGGCGACCGCAGCTCCGGTGAGTAGCGGACCGATCCGGGTCGTCGTATCCGGCCCGGGTTTCATGCTCAAGGACGTCAATCTGGCGCTGTTCGCCACCAAGTACAACGGGACCCAAAATAAAGTCATTATTCAGCCCGAGCTCACACCCGCGGGGCCCTGGTACCAGAAGCTCGCCGCCGAGGTCAACAGTAACCAGGTCAGCTATAACGCGATCCTCTACGCGAATAGCTACAGTAACACCCCTCAGTTCGCCGGCATGGGAATCCTCCAGCCGATCCAGGACCTCCTCCGGTCGTCGTCCATCCCGGGGTCCGACAGTCGCTTCAACCAGATGTTCGCGCCGGCCCAGACGAATGCGAGCTACAAGGGCGTTCTCTACGGTTATCCGCTTGGCATTCAATACACCAGTAACACGATTCGCAAGGATTATGCGGACGGCGCCGGTTACACCGGGGACATCAGCTCGAGCTATGACGAGATGACCAAGGCGGCGACGCTGATTCGCAATAAGTATAAGGTCAAGAACGTCGTCGGCATGTCCCTGGAGGAAGAGTCGGGTAACGGCACGATTTCGTACATGTACTGGAGTATGACCCAGCAGCCGTTCATCAAGAAGCAAATCAAGGGACAGGACATTTCTTTCCTGGATTTCAAGGGCAAGGATTTCATTCGAACCCTTCAGCGCATCAAGGACTGGGTAGACCAGGATCTCACGGTTTCCAAGACCCAGGCGGTGGACATCAACTTTAAGGCGTGGCAGGGAGGTGTGGCTGGCATCAATATGCAGGAAAGCAGCCTCGGCTACGTCACCGGCGTGCCGCTCTTCGGAAAGGACAACGTCTCCCCGTCGGTCCCGCTGCCGATTGACGGAGGTAACGGCGGCTGCTTGACTTACTTTGTCAACACGCTCATCCCGGCGAAGTCACCCCACCCGCAAGAAGCTCTGGACTGGCTGCTCTGGACCAACGACCCGAAGAACACGGATTTCATGAACAATATCTTGAGCTACCACTGGTACCCGGTCTTCAAGTCGGTTGTCAGCGACATCATGGAAAAGAGCAGTGATTACAAGTGGATGTCGGTCTGGGGGCCGCAGATCGACAAGAGCATCCCGTACCCGAATGACAACCCGTATTACAACCTGAACACGGCTTTGATCAATAAGCACGCGACGAAGCTCTGGGACGGGGAATACAAGACCGCCGAGGAATGCGCGGCTGCTCTTGATAAGGACGTGACCGACTCGACGACTCGCCAGATGGCGTAGATTTCAGCAGTCAAGTCAAGGAGGAAGGCACCTGGCTTGCGTCGCAAGCCAGGTGCCTTCCTCCTTGGTCCAGCACGCCCCTTTTTGGGTGCAACGGAGCAGTCGGTGACATGAGCGTAGGAAAGAGCAGCGTCGATCAAGCCAGGGCCCAAGGCGGGACCGCGACTCTTCGCGAGTTCGTCCAGCAGATTCGGTCAATTCGGAAGCAGCGCTGGGGAGATCCGACCGGCTATCTGCTGATCGGTCCGGCCGTGGTCTTTTACGTGGTCTTCAACATATATCCGGTCTTTCGCGGCTTGGAAATGGCCTTCATGGACATGCAATATCTCAAGCCAGCGTCGGCCAATTTTTTCGTTTCCTTCAACGGTCTCGATAACTATCTCACGATGTTTCAGGACCCGGAATTCCTCCACTCCTTGCAGGTATCGGTTGAGTTTAGCCTGCTTTACCTGCCCGCGGCGATCATTCTTGCCCTGGTCGTGGCCGTGCTCATCGGCGCGATGGGGCAGAATCCGGTCGCCATTGCGTCCCGAGTGGTGATGTATGTTCCGGTCGTCATCCCGATCAGCGTCACGATGTTGATGTTTAAGAGTCTGTACGATCCGCGACTTGGCTACGTCAACTACATTCTCACCCGATTACCGTTCATACATCAGGGGCCCGATTGGCTGGGTGATACCAGGTGGGCGCTGCTGGCTCTGGCCATCGCAACGATCTGGACGAGGTTCGGCTACTTTGGGCTTCTCTTCCTAATCGGTGTGTACCAAATCAACGGCGAGATTTACGAAGCCGCGGCGATGGATGGCGCGAACAGCTTTCGCAAGTTCTGGCATATCACGATACCCTCCCTTCGGCCGATCTTTGTCTTGATCCTGGTTCTGACCGGTGGCATTCTGAGTGCCACCCAGGAGCCGTTGATTTTGACCAACGGGGGGCCGGGCGACACGACGACGACGCTTGGCCTCTACATCTGGCAGACGGCATTCCAAATCGGGAACCTGCGCGTTGGCTACGCCGCGTCAATGGCGTTCTTGTTGGGAGTGGTTCAGATACTTTTCGCGTTCATCGTGTTCCGGTTTCTGGGTCTAAAGGGCGACGCGTAGGGGGATGGCAATGGCAAGTGCGAGCGCGCGAGCGAGCGCGATGCGGCGACGGAAGGGCCTTCTCAGTTTTGATCTTAGTCGTTGGTTCGCCATGCTGATCCTGGCAGCGGTGATCGTCCTGTGCGTCTTCCCGTTCTGGTGGACGATTTCCAGCTCCTTCAAGACCGCTCAAGAGATTCTCGTCGGGACGCCGAAGCTCCTGCCGAGATCGCTAAATACGGTCAATTACGACTACATCCTGAACTTTCCTGGCATCAACTACGTCGGTATGTTCGTCAATAGCGTCTATGTGACCGGTTTCACGGTCATTCTCTATTGTTTCCTGTGCGTGACCGCCGGATTTGGATTCGCACGAGTCGAGTTCCGGGGCCGTGATGCGATTTTTCTCACACTCGTCTTACTCTTGTTCGTGCCCCAGGCGGGCGGTTTGATCGCGCTCTACGAGATGATGGACAAGCTCGGTCTGCGGAACAACCTCAATGGCCTGGTCCTGTACTTCGCTTCTCAGGTTACCGTCGGGATGTTCATCATGCGGCAGGCATTTCTAAACATGCCACGTGAGCTGGAGGACGCGGCGCGGATCGATGGAGCAAACACCTTCCAGGTTCTCTGGCATGTTGCCGTGCCCATGGTCACCTCGGCCGTGCTGGTGATCACGATTCTCGAATTCGTCCAGGTTTGGGGCGAGTTTTTGGTGACCTACACCCTGATCGACAATCAGCAGCGCTTGACGGCAGCCGTCGGGTACGCGATGGTGGCATCCTCGGTGGTTACGCCCCAAATGAGCATCGCTCACCTGGCCGATCTGAGCATTTACGGCACGAGCGATGCTTCAGCCGTCATTCTCCTATTACCAGCAGTCTTGATCTACATCGCGTTGCAAAAGTGGTTCGTGCAGGGGATGTTGGAAGGAATCTTGAAGTTCTAGAGCGTGCGTCTGACAAGGGGATGAAAGGGCGGGACTGGGAGCGCCAGCTTCCAGCTGGCACCGTCGTTCCCGGTCGGCCAGATCCATCGCGCCGCCTGGCAGACAGCTGCCGCCCAATCCCTCTCATTTCAGACACACTCTCATACGACAGCGATACTCTGCTGCCGTGTCGTTCTGAGGAGCGACAAATAGAAGCGATGAAAAATCTTCTCCCGGCGACCGAGCTGGTCTCCTGCGCGGCTGAGATTCCTCGCTCCCTCGGGGCGCTCGGAATGACATCAGTGGTAGTTGTTGCTGTCGTACTCAAGTATCGCCAGAAGAATCAGCGGGGGCGCCGTTCCGGTCGCGCCCCCGCTGCCCCAGCTCATTTTCAAGTCCAGGGGGCGAATTTCACGTCAAGTAGGCGGCCAACCTCATCATATTCGGCCACGCCGCAGTGGATTCGCCGATTATCGGTCTGAACGTCCTGAATGAGCAAAGGAAGGACGCGCGCCGTGTTTTCGATGAGATCGAGACTTGCCAGGTCTTCTGGTTCTATCCAACTCAATGTGCCTTCGTTACACGAGGGAAGTCGATCGCTCGATGTCGTGCCAGTGACGTAGACCAGGCTAACTGCTTGCTCGATCGGGTGGTGAAACAGGAGCAACCGCCGGACTTGCAAGGGCGAGACCTCGTCAGGCCGCAAAT
>DATLSK010000059.1:0-3823 GCA_035534155.1 Chloroflexota bacterium
GGATTTGGCCGACCAGGTGCGTGATGGGCTGGCTCTGACCATCAATCAGAGCCGCTACTTACTCCTCGAATGGCCATTCGACCAGTACCCGGCCTACAGCGATCAGGCAATCTTCGATCTTCAGGTGCGGGGCATCGTTCCCCTGATGGCCCATGCCGAACGTTACCGTTTCTTCCAACGTGACATTCAAAAGCTGCGCGCGCTCGTCGAGCGGGGCGTGCTGGTTCAAGTCACCGGCAGTAGCCTGACCGGGGGGCACGGCCCCGAGCAGCAACGGCTCGCCGAGCTGTTGCTGACCAGTGGTTTGGCGCACGTGCTCGCTTCGGACGCTCACTCGGCGGATTTTCGTCCGCCGATTTTGTCGCCTGCCTTCCAACGTGCGATTGAGCTCGTCGGCGAAGCCCGGGCCCGGGCGATGGTCGTCGACGTTCCCCAGGGAGTGATTGACAATCGGCCGGTGGAATTACCGCCGGCCGATCCACCGGTGTCCCGACCATTTTGGGCCTTTTGGCGGCACTCGCACCACGTTTGAAGAGAGGATGGACGATTAAGGGATGAAGGGCTTGATTCTCAGCGGGGGAAAGGGCACTCGTTTGCGCCCGATTACCTATACCGGCGCTAAACAGCTTGTGCCGGTTGCCAATAAGCCGGTGCTGTTCTACGCCATCGAAGACCTGGTCGAGGCGGGCATCACCGAGATTGGCATTGTCACCGGCGATACCGGCGATCAGATCCAGGCCGCGGTCGGCGACGGCAGCCAATTCGGAGCCAGGGTCACCTACATTCCCCAGGACGCGCCGCGCGGCCTCGCCCACGGGGTGAAGATCTCCCAGGAGTTCCTGGGCGAAGAGCCGTTTGTGCTGTTTTTGGGCGACAACTTCATTCGCGACGGCATCGTGTCGCTGGTCGACGAATTCCGGACCAGTGGAGCAAATTCTCAGATACTGCTCTATCGGGTGGCGAACCCCGAATCGTTTGGGGTCGCGGACGTTCGCGGCAATCGGATCATCAGAGTAGTCGAAAAGCCTAAAGTGCCTCCCAGTGACCTGGCGATCATCGGCATTTATATGTTCGATCATCACGTCTTCGAAGCGATTCGCGAGATCAAGCCGTCGGCCCGCGGCGAGCTCGAGATTACCGATACGATTCAGGTGCTGATCGACTGGGGCCTGACGGTCGTGCCGAAGATCATCACCGGTTGGTGGATCGATACCGGCAAACACGCCGATATGCTCGAAGCAAATCGCTTGATTCTGGAAACCCAGGAGCCGGAGACGCTCGGCACGGTCGACGACAAGTCGCAGGTTTACGGTCGCGTCGTAATCCAGAAAGGTGCCGAGGTGCGCAATAGCGTCATTCGCGGGCCGGCGATCATCGGCGAGAATACCCAGGTGATCGATTCATACGTTGGACCGTTCTCGTCGATCTATCACGACTGCCTGATTCAGGGGAGCGAGATCGAGCACAGCATTATCCTCGAGCACAGTCGGATCGTTGACGTGCCGCACCGGATTGAAGAGAGTCTGATCGGGCGCAACGTCGAAATCGCTCGCTCGCCAATCAAGCCGCGCGCCTACAAGTTCATGCTCGGTGATTACAGTAAGGTGGGGATTCTTTGATGAGTGGCGTTCGTCATCTGCTCGTGACCGGCGGGGCTGGCTTCATCGGCTCGAACTTCGTACGCTATTGGCTGGAGCGTCATCCCGATGATTTGGTGGTCAATCTCGACCTCTTGACCTACGCCGGTAACCTGGCGAACCTGGCAGATCTCCCTGGCGACCAGGAGGCGCGCTACCGATTCGTGCGCGGCGATATCCGTAATCAAGAGCTGGTCGAGCATATCCTGGCAGAGTTCAAGATCGACGTCATCGTCAACTTTGCCGCCGAGTCGCACAACAGTCGCGCCGTGCTCGATCCCGCGCTTTTTCTGCGCACCAACGTGCTCGGCGCCCAGTCGTTGCTCGAAGCAGCGCGACGCCGGGGGATCGGGCGTTTTCACCACGTGTCGACCTGTGAGATTTATGGTGACCTGGCGCTCGACAGCCCGGAATCGTTTCACGAAGACACCCCGTACCGTCCGCGCACACCTTACAACGCCTCGAAGGCGGCGACCGATCACGTTGTCCGCAGCTATTTCGAGACGTTTCACGTGCCGATAACGATCTCGGTCTGCGCGAACAACTATGGTCCGTATCAGTTCCCGGAAAAAGTCATCCCGCTGTTCACGACGAACGCTCTCCAGGGGAAGCCGCTCCCGCTCTACCGACATAGCCAGAATCGACGCGAGTGGATCCACGCCGTCGACCATTGCTCGGGCATCGAGCGGATCCTCGATGCTGGCCGAGTCGGCGAAACGTACCACGTTGGGACCGGCGTCGAGAAGAGCGTCGAAGAGATTGCCGATGGGATTCTCGGCGTCTTGAATCTGCCGACGTCTTTGAAGACGTACGTCGAAGACCGGCCCGGCCACGATCGACGCTACTTGCTGGATTCGTCGAAGATTCGTCGTGAGCTTGGCTGGAAACCGACGGTCGCCTTTGAGGAAGGGCTGCCGGAGACGATTCGCTGGTACCAGGCCAATCCGTCGTGGTGGCAGCCGCTGCTCGAACGCGCGTCAGTCGAGGAAACGCGCTGGAAGTAGTTAGGCGTTTTATCTGAGAGAGGGTGAGGAGGGCGCAGGGCATCGCCCTCCTCACCCTCTCTCAGAATTGCCTTGAGTACTCAGGCCTGCTTGACAGCTTCCACGTCCAAGGTGATCTTCACCGAGTCGCCGACGAGTAAACCGCCCTTCTCGAGCGGTACGTTCCAGTGAAGACCGAAGTCCTTGCGATTGATCGTCGTGCTCGCGTTGAAGCCGACTCGGGTGCCACCCCAGGGGTCCGGTCCCTCGCCGAGAAACTCGGCGTCGAAATCGACCTCTTTGGTAACGCCGTGAATCGTCAGATCGCCAATGACTTTCGCTTCTTGGCCACGACCTTTCGGCTCGACCTTTTGGCTGCGAAAGCTGATCGTTGGGTGGTTTTCAGCGTCGAAGAAGTCAGCCGACCGAATGTGACCATCGCGTCCTTCGTCGTGAGTCGTGACACTGGCGACATCGGCCTGGGCGACGACCGAAGCGTTCTCCGGATGCTCCGGGTCAAATTCGATCTGTCCGTCGACCTTGGAAAATGTGCCTTTCACGGTGCTAAACATCATGTGCTTCACCGCGAACTCGACGACAGTATGCGCGGGGTCAATCTTGTAGGTTGCCATCCAATATCTCCCGTTTCAGATTAGTGCGCCAAGTGACCGGCTGCGCGAAGTGACTACCAATGTCGTAGCTGCTAGCAGTACACTATCAACATTGCTATGAAATGTCAACCTTTTCTGGTATACTTAGGGCAAAAGGAGGTGAAGGCGGTGCAAGAGGAAGTGTGCCCGGTCGCGGAAGCGGCCAAGTTACTGGGCGACAAGTGGACGCTCATCATCCTCCGGAACCTGGCAAACGGTCCACGCCGGTTCAAAGAGTTGGAGCAATCCGGCGAAGGGGTAAGCCCGAGTGTGCTGGCGGCCCGTCTGCGCGAGCTCGAAGAGAGAGGCATGGTGATTCGCACCAGCTATAACGAGATTCCGCCGCGCGTGGAGTATCGGCTCGACCTCAAGGGCCAGGATGCCTTGCCGGTCATCGAGGCGTTGCGCGTGTATGGCTCGCGCTGGCTGACTCCAGCGAGCGTTCAGCCGCCGCATTAGGAGCCTTCAGACGGGTAACCGGCCTGAAAGGTCGACGCTCTAGCGGAACCTGCGTTTCGAAACCCAACCCGCGCCGATACTGGCGGCGCCGAGC
>DATLSK010000060.1:0-5327 GCA_035534155.1 Chloroflexota bacterium
ACTTCGCTCGGCTGCGCCGGCATGCGCACCTACACCGGCATTCCCGACGATCGCTTTCTGGTCGCGATCCCGGGCAATCGGCTTCCCGCTCTGAACGAGGCCCTCACTCGAACCCTCACCGCGAACCGCCAGATGCGGGAATTCTACGCCGGGCAGAAGGCGAAGTTTCCGGATTAAGGATGGCAGACGAGGGGCCGGGACGGACTCCCCTGTAGTCCCCCTGACACGGGCGGAGGACTACAGGGCTTTGAAGTTTGCTGGCATCTGGGCGCTTCACGCGGGCCGTGGCCCAGCGGTGCCACGTCACTCGCCGATGCTCTAGTCGTCGAGCGTGCCTTCGCGGATTCCCAGGGGAATTGGGGCGGGGCGATCGAAGGTGCTGGCAATCTCGACGTGCTGGCCGGCGCGCGAGGCTTCGTCGAAGGCGTGCATGACGTCGAGCACGTGGTAGGCAAGCGCTCCGCTGGCGCGGTGAGGGCGGCCCGATCGAATGGCGTAGGCAAGATCGAGGACGCCAATGCCCCGGCTGTTTTTGGCGTAGCAATGGGTTAACGGAACCTCGCTCCATTCCTTCTCGCCGGCCCGTCGAATTTTCACCGGTCCCCCGAAGATGTTCGGGTCTGGCACGCTCAGCGAAGCCAACGTGCCATGGATCTCGATCCGCGGTGCTTCCGATCCCCAGACGTCAAAGCTCGTGGTGATCGTCCCGATTACGCCATTGGCGAAGTCGACGACCCCGGCGAGGTGAGTCGGTGTGTTGACGGTGATGATCGTGCCATATTTAGGCTGGCTGGTGACGAGCCGCTGGGGAAATCCGACTTTGGTTGAGCCGGTCACCCGGCGAATCGGACCAAGTAGCGAACAGAGCGCGGTGAGATAGTATGGGCCCATGTCAAACATCGGGCCGGCGCCCGGCTGATAATAGAAGTCCGGGTCGGGATGCCAGTGCTCCGGGCCGTGCGACATAAAGAAGGCATTCGTGGCGACTGGCTCGCCGATCCAGCCGTCGTCGATCAGCTTTCGGCAGGTCTGCAGACCGCCGCCGAGGAAGGTGTCGGGTGCACTGCCAACCCGGTGGCCGGTCGATGCCGCTAAGTCGAGCAGACGACGTCCGTCTTCGCGGCGCACTGCGAGCGGTTTTTCACCGTGGACTGACTTCCCGGATTCGAGCACCGCCATGCCCACCTCGGCGTGGACTTTGGGAATTGTTAAGTTGACGACGATCTGAACGTCAGAATCGGCAAGAAGCTGTTCGACACTACATGGCTTGGGAATGCCAAACTCAGAGGCTCGGGCCTTCGCCCGATCGAGATCAATGTCCGCGCAGGCGACGACGTCGATGATGTCGAACGTCTTCAAATTTTGAAAGTAGATACCACTGATCGTACCGCAACCGATGACGCCGACCTTGATTTTCGATGTAGCCATCAACGAATCTCCCGATTGAATTTCTAGGCGCTCGTTTCGACCTGATCAAGAATTGCGCGAAGCTGGTCGATTCCATCGAATAGACGGGGACCGGGCCGGCTGAAGAAGCTGTTGGCGTCGACTGGGAACACTCGTCCCTTGCGAACGGCGCGCAGGGCTTGCCATTCCGGTCGGTCGGCCAGCGCTGCGATTAGCTTGCTCGCTCCCTCACGGTTGTAGCCACACGGTCCAACGACGATCACGTCCGGGTCGTTTGCCTGGATTTCCTCCCAGCCTACTCGCACCGATGGGATACCTCGCCGCGCCGCCTGGAGAGGAGCGTTGATCCCGCCCGCCGCTTCGATCATCTCAGGCACCCAGTGGCCACCGGTGAACGGGGGATCGGTCCATTCCAAGAGCAGGACCGACGGATGGTGTGAGCGGGATTTCCCGGATTGGTAGGCTCGCTGCAACCTTTCGCGCAAGGTGTCGCTGACTGCCTGGCCCCGGTCAGCGCAACCCAGCTCATTCGCAACGACTTGAACTGTGTCGATCACCTCGGCAAGGCTCGTTGGCTCAAGACTCAGAATCGCCGGGGAATCGCCGTCTCCGTGGAGTAGTCGAGCGGCTCCGAGAACCTGGTCGTAGCTGACCGCGCAGACGTCGCAAAGCTCCTGGGTCAGAATCACGTCTGGCTTGAGGCGGTGCAGCAACGCGCCGTCAAGATCGTAGAGCGAGCGATGGGTGTGCACGCTCTGATTGACCGCGGCGTCGATCTGGGCCGGTGGCAGATCAGGCGAGATCAATCCCCGGGTCAGGCGCGGAAGCCGACGAACCGAAGCTGGCCAGTCGCATTCGTGCGAGACGCCAACCAGCCAATCCTCGACGCCAAGCACTCCAACCACGTCGGTCGCGGATGGTAAGAGTGAGATAATTCGTTTCATCGGGCCGCCTCGTGAGTTACGCATTAGGAGTCAAGGGCGACGGGTGGCTAGTGCAGAGTGACTCGCTACCTGGCTGGTAAGCTTGGAATCCGATAGCCAGAATTTCGGAACCCGTCGTTCCGTGGTTTATTATACGTTGTCCGGCGAGAAAGGGATGGAAAATGAAAAGAGGGAGCGGAGGGTCTACGATGAGACCCTCCGCTCCCTCTTCAGGGTGACGCTAATTCCAGCGTCGTTTGTCCGAGCGGATCTTCAGACCGGCGTGGCGCCGGCCGTCGATGGTGACCGATGCGCCGCAAGTCGAGCACGAGCCTTCGATTCGAGTCGAACTCGCAAAATACGTGATCGTACCGCCCTGAATTGCTCGAATATTCGCGCAGGTGGGGCAAAAAGAGAATGCTTGAAGACGACCGCTCTTCATCGAATCACGCGATCAGTGCTGGTGGCCGCAGCCGCAGGAATCGCCGCCGCATCCACAGCCGCCGCTCAATGGCTCGTAATTCGAATTCGTCATAGTGAACCCGCGCCCCATCAGGGCCTCAATGAAATCGATCTCGGCACCTTCGACAAAGGGAAGACTTTCCGGATCGACAACGAACGAAATGCCCTCGACTTCGACGACCTGATCGTCGTCGGCAACTTCGTTATCGAAGCCCATTCCGTAGGCGACTTCATTCCCACGCGCGGCTTGGACGAACAGGCGAATCTTCAGCTCTTCGTCGTTTTGCTCGCGCAGCAGGTCTTTCATTTGCTCGACGGCGAGCGGCGTCAACGTAATCAAGGTTATTGCTCCTAAATCGAACGTCCGACCAAAGTATGCGCCCATTGCGTGCACGCGTCAAGCAAAACGCGCGATCCGCACTTTCGTGAACGGGGCCGGAGGTTTGCCTGGGAAAGCGCCGATTACATGTGATACATCTGTCGTCTCAGCCCACCCGTTGCAAAGACTGAGATGAGCACGAGTGAGGTACTGGAACGCGGCGCTTACTCTTTAACCAGCCAGTCGGCGACCTTCTCCAGACCCGTCTCCCAGTCATCCGACAGGAACGCTGCCCAGCACGCTCGTTCCCATCGCGGATCGAAGCGCTCTGGCTCCAGGTAACGGATCTCGAGAGGCCAGATGTCGCAGACCGCCGTGTACATCCAGAGAGGCACGTACGTGGAAAGCTCGTCGCGATCTGGCTGCACCGTGTCCAGATAGCCACGCAAGTACTGGTCACGCTCGGGCACCGTCGGCGTGACGCAGTACACCAGCGCCCGCATGAAGTCGAACCCGCGTGGCAGCACCGTGGTGTTGTCGAAATCCACCACCGCACTCACCGTGTCATTGTCGGCAAACAGCACGTTGGTTTCGAGAAAGTCGCAATGGATCCACTGCATCGGCACGACCGAAACCTGGGCGTACAAGTCCGGGTGACGGTGGAGAAATGCCAACCGGACCCGCACGTCTTGGGCAGTTCGCCGGTCGAGCTCGGTTGTGCCTTTCTCCGCCGCTACCAGAAGACGCTCAAATCGACTGACGGTCTCATGGGGTTGCTGCAAAGTCCACGGCTCGCGGAGTTCTCGCCAGTCATTTGCCAGGGCCAGCACCACTTTCCCCACCGCCTCACCAAGGGAGTTGGCGGCAACGGAGGAGTACGTGCCGGGCTGGAGGTGGCGCCCCTCTACCCGTTCAGAGAGGACATAGCCGGCGTCGGGCGCCCAGGTGATCAACTCACCATTCCGGTTGGGGACCAACGCCGGTACTGGTACGCCGCGGGTATAACAGTGGTGCTGGGCCTCCACCGATAGCTCGACGTTCTGCGGCCGAAAATAAGCGGGGTTGTATCGTTTCAGCACATAGGACTGGTTGCTGGCGTCAACGCGAGCCAGCCAATTGATCAAGCCGTACTCGATTGGGCGGATAGTGACACGCCGGATGCCGTAGTACGAGGACAACACGTCCCGGGCCATCGATTCCCGCGGTCCCGGCATGCTCAATCTCCTCGATCAAACCCACTTTTAATCGCTCAACAGCATCACGATTGAGGGTGATTGCTCTTTTGCCGCTCGAGCGCGGTCCAAAGGGCCGCCCAGAGCTGGCGGCGCTGAGCGTCGCTCAGGCGCTGACCGAGACGATTCCGGTAGGCGAGGATGCCCTGACTGGCCAGAAAGCCCCAGGCGCCCGGCCGATTTGCCAGCCAATCCTTGACCTGACGCGGATGGCTGGCAATCGTGACCGTCACTGCACTGGCGAGCGGGTCAGATGGCTCCGTCACTCGTATGCGATTTCCGAGGAGTCGCCAACGTTCAAACGCCAATACGAGCCTTTAACGACCGCCCGGCTGCCAACAATCGATTCGTGCAACGCAACATCGCCGATGGTCGCGTCGTCACTCAGGATCGAGTCCCGGACAATCGAGTCGCAGATCGTAACGCCGTCGGCCACGCTGACGTAGGGGCCGACAACCGAGTTCTTGATCTTGGCGGTGGGCGAAACGTAGACCGGCGGAATAATGATCGAGTTGGTCACCTCGTCGGGGGCCCGGTCGTGACCGTGACTGAGGAGATAGCGATTCGTTTGCACCAATGCTTCAACCGTCCCGCAATCTTCCCAGGCGTCGACGCTCCAGGCTTCAAATTGGGCGCCTCGATCGATCATGAGCTGAAGCGCGTCGGCGAGATAATATTCACCGCTCGTCTGAATGTTTTGAGCAATCACATCGTGGAGCGCGTCGCGCAAAAGCTGCCAATTACGTAGATAGTAAACGCCAATGACCGCGAGGTTCGAAACGGGCGTCTTGGGCTTCTCGACGAGCCGTTGAATCTTTCCATCTTTGAGAACCGCTACCCCGAAGCGGCGCGGGTCTTCGACTTCTTTGACGTAGAGGACACCGTCACTCTGCACGTCGAGCAACCGACTCAGATCCGCCTTGACAATCGTATCGACGAAAATGATCAAAACCGGCTGGTCGATGAACGCGCTGGCCAGATCGA
>DATLSK010000061.1:0-3259 GCA_035534155.1 Chloroflexota bacterium
ACAACATTCGAGGGACGTACAACGTTTACGAATCGGCGCGTCGCCACGGAAATCCACGCATCGTCTTCGCTAGCACCAATCACGTCGCGGGCTGGTATGAGGTGCTCAAGACGTATGTGACTCCGGATCTGCCAGTGCGCCCCGATGGGTACTACGGTTCCAGCAAGGCCTTTGGCGAAGCGCTTGGA
Organism: Chloroflexota bacterium; assembly: GCA_035534155.1. Lineage (GTDB taxonomy): Bacteria > Chloroflexota > UBA6077 > FW602-bin22 > CADDYW01 > JAJPIK01. Next base: position 189 of record DATLSK010000061.1, read on the forward strand.
CGCTGGTATAATGACGCGTTTGGCTTACCTGTGATTTGTTTGCGAATTGGATCGTACCTGGACCTCCCGACGAACGTGCGGAACCTGTCGACTTGGCTCAGCCCACGAGACATGGCGCAGCTTACCTGGCGCAGCATCGAAAGCGAGGCGACGTACGGCATCTTCTACGCGATCTCGGGAAACACGCGTCGTTATTGGGACATCGCGGACACCCAGCGCGTGCTCGGCTATGAACCGGAAGATAACGCCGAGACCTACGCCGCCGAGATCGAAGGCAGAGCGGTCTAGCGCGTGCGGCTGCGCCTACTCCGCGGCCGCACGATTCCGCTCCAGTGCCTGGCGCAACCAGTACTCGGTAACCTTGCCCTCGAACGTAGGGCCTCCGTCGACCTGGACGACTGGAATCGAATAGCGATATTGCTCGAACGCGACCGGGTCGGTCGTTATGTCGTTTTCTTCAATCGCCAGTGGATAGTCTTTGGCTACTCGGTCCAGCACGTCGTGCGCGCGCTCGCACAGGCAGCAGTCAGGTTTGCTCCACACGATGATCCTCGTTGGGGCACGTTGCGGGCGGTTGTCGGCTCGTCGCCGCCACCAGCCCGCGATATTCAGCATAGCCAATCACCCTGGCACTGACTCTGCCTTGACCCTCGCCACGAGCACATACCGGCGAGGGTACACCCATGCCACTCAAATCGCGCTCGGTCAAGAACCGAGGAATCACTTACGCGGTCCGTGCTGCGCTCGATGCAGATGCGCGATTCAGAACGTCGTCGATTGAGATCACTGCGCATGACGGGGTGGTTACTCTGACCGGGCTGGTACCGAATCCGGAAAACCGAGCGGTAGCGGCCCACGTGACAACGCGGACAAAAGGCGTGAGTTCGGTCATCAATCACCTCCGCGTCGAACCGTTCGTTCCCCGTTTCGACGCCGACGTCACCGCCGATGTGGTGGCCGCGATTACGATTGAAACGGCGGCAAATCCTGCCAAGATCGACGTTCAAACCGACGACGGCGTTGTCTATTTGCGGGGAACGGTTGCCAATGTCAATGAACGCCAACACGTTGACGCCGTTGGGCGTTCGATCGAAGGAGTCCGGGACGTCGTAAACGACCTGATGATCGAGCCAGCCGTACCGCATCCCGATTGCCAACTCGCCGATCTGTTGCGGAATCGATTTGACCGCGTGCTGAAGCCGGGAACGACCGAGCGAGTTCACGTCGAGGTGCGGCACGGGGTGGCCTATCTCCAAGGTGACGTTACGGATCCGGCGATCCGTTGGGCACTTGAAGACCTGGCGCGCTGGACTCCCGGTATCGTCGACGTGATTGACAATTTGGGCGCCGACGCGTCGTCGGAGATCAGGCGTCGCCAGCAATGATCTCATAGTGCAGCACGTCGGCGCTGTTCAAATACTCGCCCCAATGCGACCGCCATTCCGGAAAGAGGGGACCCTGGCGGAAGCCCTCGGTGTGAGCGGCCACGCTGTCCCACTTGATGTAAAGGACGAAACGCTCCGGTTTCTCGATCGACTGGTGAAACGTGCTGCCGCGATAGCCCGCGGCTTGCTCGATGACGGGCCGTGCTTTGCGCAGTCCATCACGCATCGCGTCGGCTTGGCCCGGCTTGGCCTCGAGTATCGCCATTTCAACGATCATCTCGCGCTTGCTCCCTTCTCAATTTATTGGAGACGAGAGTACGATTACTCTCGTTTGCCGAAGAACTTTTTCAAGCCGAATCGGCCGCCTGATGCTGCTTGTCGGGCATCTCGAATGGCCTCGGCTTCCAGTTCGGGGATCACTTCCTCGAATATCTCATAGCATTGCTCAGCGTGATCGGCATCGATGTCCCCGAACAGGTGCTCGGCCGGTGGTCCGCCGAGGGCGTGACGGGCGACGTCGTCGACGTCTTCTTCACGCAGCGCTTCATACCAAACTCCGTCCGGGTAAACCACGGCATTGGGCCCTCGACCGCACAAGTCAAAGCAGGTATACGGCAGAACCAGGACGTCCGTACGCCCAGATTCGCGAATCAGGCTGCTCAGGCGCTCGCGAACTTCGACCGAGCCCTCAGACTTGCAGGTGGGGCCACGGCAGACGAAAACGTAGCGTTTGGCCATCGTTTAATTCGACGATACCGGAACGAGGGCCCGAGCCAGCCAGCGCTCGCGAACCAGGCGCAGGAATGCGTCGCTGAGAGCCGCCGAATTGCGACGGAGCGGGCGCCCGAACCGCACACCGTGCGCGTCCGATCCACAGGTCACCGCCAACCCGTGTGCGCTTGCCATCTCGCGATAAACCGCGACGTCTGGCTCGCGATGGTAGGGGTGAAATGCCTCGAGCGCGACGAGGGGTAGCGTTGCTACGAATCGTTCCAAATCGGCGGCTGATAAACGTACCGACACGCCCGCGTCTTGACGAGCCGGATGGGCCACCGAAAAGACCGCATCGCCCGGCCGAAGAATCGAAGCGAAGTCGTCGAGATCCTGGTACAGCAGATCAGTCGGCCGACGTAAGCTAAGGCCGCGAACCAATTGCTGGGCCGCTTCGAACGACGAGCTTTGTCCCGCACGGTGGATGGCGAGCGCCAATGGCTCGGGCTCGAAGTGTCCGTTGGTATCACGCGCAAGCTCGGAGGGAACCGAGTAGCCACGGTCTCGGAGCTGCTGGAATTGGTTTTCGTAAAACAGGTCAAACCGTTGCCGACGGAGAGCGGCAAAATTCTGCCAGGTTGGCGACGACGGATCGTAGTCGTAGCACAGGACGTGATACAACCGTCCTTCGATCGTCAGACTGACCTCCATACCAGTGATGTACAGGAGGCCGGCCTCACGAGCCGACGCGGCCGCCGCGGCTTGTCCGGCAACCGTGTCATGGTCGGTCAAACTAACGAGCTGAAGGCCTAGCTCCGCCGCATCGGCGATTAACGATTCCGGAGTCCAGTCTCCATCGGAATGGCGGCTATGACTGTGCAAATCGACCGCTGCGCCCTCATCGAGGACGCGGCTCAATCGGTCGACGTCCCCAGATGTTTTGGTGTTCGGATCGGCGTCGGGCAAATCGTAGTG
>DATLSK010000062.1:0-8188 GCA_035534155.1 Chloroflexota bacterium
AACTGAGACCGCCCTGGTAGATCAGGTCGACGATCAGTTTCAGCTCATGGCAACACTCGAAGTACGCGAGCTCGGGCTCGTACCCGGCCTCGACTAGTGTCTCGAACGCCGTTTTGACCAATGAGCTTACGCCGCCGCAGAGTACCGACTGCTCACCGAAGAGATCCGTCTCGGTTTCGTCCTTGAACGTCGTCTCGATGACCCCGGCGCTGGTAGCAGCGATACCCTTGGCATAGGCGAGAGCATCCTCCCGAGCGTGCCCCGATGCGTTCTGCTGAATCGCGATCAGGGCGGGAGTGCCCACGCCCTCGGTATAAAGGCGACGCACAATGTGTCCTGGTCCCTTGGGGGCCACCATGCTGACGTCAACGCCTTCCGGCGGTTGGATCTGCTTGAAGTGAATGTTGAAGCCGTGAGCGAACATGAGAGTCTTCCCCGGGCGCATCGCGGGGCGGATTGCCCGGTCGTACAGTTCCTTTTGGGTCTGGTCTGGTACGAGCATCATGATCAGGTCGGCGGCTTCGGCGGCTTCTTCGACCGTCGCGACTGGCAGGCCGGCCCCCTGGGCGATTTCCCAGGAGCGACTGCCCTTGTAGAGTCCGATCATCACATCCACGCCGCTGTCCTTCAGGTTCAGCGAATGGGCGTGGCCTTGACTCCCGTAACCAATGACCGCGACCTTCCGCCCCTTCAAGCGGCCGAGATCGGCATCTGCATCGTAGTAGATCGTTACTGGCACGAATTACCTCTTGGAATTGATTTTATGGGCTGTCGGGTGCCCGACCCGGGCGTAATGACGTTACGGACCGACTGGTTGGCGTATCGCGCGTGGGGTAAGCCGAGCCCGGCCATCACCCGGTTCTTCGTCGGGTGCCCGGGTCGATCCCACGCCACGAACCAGCGCAACTCGTCCCGTCCGGACCATCTCTTTGATCCCAAAGCCCCGAAGCAGTGAAAGAAGTGAGTCGATCTTTTCTTCGGGGCCGGTGACTTCGATCATCAGCGCCTCGGCCGCGACGTCGACGATCTTTGCGCGATAGACGTCGACGATTTGCATGATCTCCGCGCGCGTTCCGCTGCTTGCCGCTACCTTGATCAGTGCGAGCTCTCGTGCGACGACCTGCTCCTCGCTCACGTCGGAGACCTTGAGAACATCGATGATCTTATAGAGCTGCTTGACCACCTGCTCAATGACCTCGTCATTCCCCTCGACGACGATGGTCATCCGGGAAATACCTGACTGGTCGGTATGGCCAACCGTCAGGCTATCGATATTGAAACTTCGCCGACGAAGCACGTTCACAACACGGTTGAGCACGCCCGGACGGTCTTCCATCAGCGCAACGACTGTACGCTTCACGCGAATTCCTCCTTCCTGATGGAGCCTAGCATAAACGTAGGCCCTCCCCAACCTCCGCCCTGACGGGACACTAGCGGGCCTGGTCGAGGATGATGTCGGAAAGCGCACCGCCCGGCGGGATCATCGGGTAGACGTTCTCTTCTTCCTCGACGACGAACTCGACGATGTATGGACCATCGGTTTCCATGGCACGACGAATCGCCGGTAGCGACTCCTCGCGATTGGTGACCCGGACCGTGGGGATTCCGTAAGCGTCGCCCAGTTTGACAAAGTCGGGCGCGGAAATCGTCGACGCCGCGTAGCGACGATCGTAGAAAAATTGCTGCCACTGCCGCACCATGCCCAGGAACCCATTGTTGACAATGGCAATCTTGACCCCGATATTGTCCTGGACGATCGTTCCGAGCTCTTGCATCGTCACCTGGAAGCCGCCATCGCCGATAACTGCCCAAACGATCTCATCCGGGCGACCCATTTTAACACCCATCGAAGCCGGCAGGGCGTACCCCATTGCCCCGAGGCCGCCCGAGCTAAAGAAGCTGTTCGGCTTGTCGTACCAATAGATTTGCGCCGCCCACATCTGATGTTGGCCAACGTCCGACACGATCAGCGCCTGCCCACCGGTTGCCTCGTAAATATCGCGGATCACGTGCTGGGGGAGAAAGTGCTCGGTGTCCCGAATCGAGGTCATTGGCATCTCGTTTCGCCAATCGTTCACCGCCGCGACCCACTCTTCGTGCCGGTCCACCTTCACTTCCCGGATCAAACCAGTCAAAACGTTCTTGCAATCGCCGACAATTGGCACGGTCACTTTCACATTCTTACCAATCTCGGCCGGATCGATGTCGACGTGAACGATCTTCGCCTTTGGCGCAAAGCCGGCGATCTTACCGGTCACTCGATCGTCAAAGCGCATGCCGATGGCAATCAGCAGATCGCACTCGCAAACCGCCTTGTTCGCGTACGCAGCGCCGTGCATACCTAATAGTCCAAAGCTCAGCTCGTGCGATTCAGGAAACGCACTGACCCCGTGTAGCGTCGTGACGACCGGAATTTGGGCTTTCTCGGCAAAAGCCAGCAGCTCGGCATACGCCTTCGAAATGATGATACCGTGGCCGGCAACGATCAACGGGCGCTTGCTCTGGCTGATCAGCTCGGCCGCCTGGCGGATCTGGCGGACGTTGCCGTGGGTGGTCGGTCGGAATCCTGCCACCCGAACCTGATCCGGCCAAACGAAATCGCCATCGTCCTGTTGCACATCCTTGGGAACGTCGATCAAGACCGGGCCCGGACGGCCGTGACTCGCGATGTAAAACGCTTCGCGAATGATCCCTGGCAAGTCCTCCGGTCGTTCGACGAGATAATTATGTTTGGTGATTGGCAGCGTGATGCCAGTCGTGTCGATCTCTTGAAACGCATCTTTGCCAATCATCGGCGACGAGACCTGGCCGGTGATCGCGACGAGCGGCACCGAGTCCATCATCGCGTCGGCAATACCGGTAACCATATTCGTGGCGCCAGGCCCAGATGTTGCCAGACACACGCCTACCTTACCTGTCGCGCGGGCGTAGCCGCTCGCCGCGAACGCGGCACCCTGCTCGTGGCGCACGAGGACGTGGCGAATCGGATATTCCATCAAGGTATGATAAAGCGGCAGCACCGCGCCGCCAGGATACCCGAAGATCAGATCGACGCCCTCACGGCGCAGACACTCACACAGAATGTGTGAGCCGCTCAGCCGTGGATGGACAACGCTCGCCTTTTCCGATAGGCGCGCTCGGGGGGTGGTGATCGCCATGAGTTCCTCCTGCTTCCTGCTTCAAGCCAGGCAATCGCGCTGAATGCCGTCGACGCCACCGGTCGTCCCCACGACCGTTATGACCAAAAAAGCTCCCGCCCAACTAGGGACGAGAGCCTCTCTCGTGGTACCACCCTATTACGGTACGCGCTAACCGCAGGTAACAAAAAACCCGCCCTCCAGGGGCGGGATCAGTCCCGCGGTACCACCCTAATCGGTAGTTGCGCCACCGTCCGGACCGCTTGCTCATCGCTTCCCACGCCACACCGCGGGGACCAACCACGACGAACGAAACGCTTCCGCTCAGGCACGATATCGGATGCCAAACCGGCTGTAGCCTACGCGACTCGCCCTTGAATCATCGACTAAGCTGCTCCGGGGTGAGTTCAGCGGCTCCTTGGTCGTCGGGCTCGCACCATCCCCGATTCGCTGGCAAACCGCAGTAACGCCTACTACTCCCCATCATCGCGTCAAATGTTGAATTCAAACTCACTATAACACGCTCTCAACCATGAGTCAACGGAATTTTGAAGATCGGCGTGACGTGTTTGATATTTGCAGTTGTGTTGAATTCTACTCCACCCTGGCCGCGTATGAGGACGATGGCTGCCGTGGTCACATTGAATTCCCTCTGCTTTTGGGAGAGGGAATTTCGTCCCAGTTCGACGCTGGATAACTTGTCACCCAACGGGTTGCCAGACCTATCGGCCCGCCTGCCGCCGTCCGAGCGGCGGCTTGGGTCGTGCCGTGGTGCCGGACTGGCGCTGGCCGAGGTCCAGATTACGAAAGTCGCCGGACGGCATCTCGACAATCTTACAGAACGAGCGATCGCAGATGCGTGATTGAATCCGTTCTTCGATACTGTCGATTCGGCGGTTGGTCGTGATAACGGTGGGGTAGTGGTTATTGTAGCGATAGTTGATAATCTGGTAGAGCTTCTCTTGAGCCCAGGCCGTGCTACTCTCGGTCCCCAGGTCGTCGAGGACGAGGACTCCGGTATTGCGCACGAGATCGAAGAGACGGTCGTAGCGAATGCCGCTATCCGGGGAAAAAGTGGATCGGAGATGATCGAGCAAGTCCGGGACAACGACAAAAAGTGTCAAATGACTTTGTCGCGCTTCGCGAATGATCGCCACGGCGAGGTGGGTCTTTCCCGAGCCACAGCCCCCGACCAAAACCAGCCAGCCATCGGGATTGTGCGAGAATCTCCATGCTTCTTCAAAAGCGTCGCGCGTGCCAGGTACGCGCGAGTCAAAATTGTCGAAGCTCATGTCGACGTGAAACTGGCTAAGAGCCGACAGATCCTCGAGCTCCCTGGCCCGCTGAGTGTCCACGTTCGCCAGCATACACTCGCACATCACCGGCTTGCCAAAGTGCGGATGGCCAACTGGCAAATCAGCCCGTAACCAGCCCGCCCCTTTGCAGATCGGACATTCAGGTTTGCCCGTTTCGACCGGCGCCACCGGTGTTGGGACGATATGCGTTCGGATCGCTTCTCCGACCTTCTGCACTCGTTTTCCCTCGCTCGGCCCACCGTTCGAGGATGCGCTGAACGTATCTCCAACTCCGGTGGTTGTACGCCACGGCTTCTCGGAAGGCTTCTTCAATCCATTCCCTCGGATACGCTCGCTCCGCCTCGGCCAGTTCCTCGATCACGAGCGGGGATACCACACCGAAGTTCTCTTCGTACAGCCGATAAATGTTCGGTCGCTCTCGACGTTCCGAGGGTGGCTCCGGCCGAACCACTTGTCCGACGTCAACCGTTCCGGTTTCCAGCGCTCGAACGGCCCGGCGTCCGCTCGTTGTATCTAGAAAATAGCATTGATGGACCTCCCGGCGCAACTCAATCTCACGATGAATTAATACGCGCCGACGAACCAGGCGCTCGAGCGCGGCATCGACATGATCGGGCGTCAGGACCGTTCGGACCGTCTCATCTGCCAGCAACTCATCGCGCGTGAGAAATTGGGGGAATACCTTCTTTTGACCGAACCGCCAGAAAATCAATAACACGAGCCTGAGCTCGGCAAAGTCGTCAATTTGACGGAGTAGCTCGCTGAAGAACAGACTCGGGATCACGGTCGCTTGAAGGCGACCGTCCGGGAAGCCGGCAAACGGTTTGTCGGTCATCGATCAATCAAGCATCGGGCTGACGATACACTTCGAGGTCGGCAAAGCGCGTTTGAGAAGGGAAGAACCGCACTGGAATCTGACCGACCGGACCGTTGCGATGCTTCGCGATGATAATGTCGGCAACGTTCTTACGGTCGGTTTGAGGATTGTACAACTCTTCGCGATGAATGAACATGACGATGTCCGCATCCTGCTCGATCGAACCACTTTCACGTAAATCGCTCAGAACCGGACGGTGATCTTGCCGCGACTCGACGGCACGCGAAAGCTGGGATAGGGCGATCACCGGAACATCAAGCTCGCGCGCCAGGGCCTTGAGGCTACGCGAAATCTCCGAGACTTCCTGGACCCGGTTTTCCAAGCCTCGCCCCTGCATCAGTTGGAGATAGTCGACCACGATTACTTTCAGATCGTGCTCTGCCTTCAGGCGGCGAGCCTTCATGCGCAGCTCAGTCGTCGAAATTCCCGCCGAGTCATCGATGTAAATCGGCGCGTCCGAGAGAACTCCGAACGCTTCGCTGATCCGGCGCCATTCGAACTCGTCGATGAACCCGGAGCGGATTCGTTGCGAGTCGACTGCCGCTTCCATACACAGCAATCGCTGGACGAGCTGCTCGGTCGACATCTCGAGACTGAAGATTGCCGACGGCGCCCCAAAACGGGTCGCAGCGTTACGAATGAGCGATAGCGCGAAACCGGTTTTCCCAACGCCAGGCCGCCCGGCGATGATGAGCAAGTCGGAAGCGTGCAGACCGCCAGTCAATTGGTCGAGGTCGTGAAAGCCGGTCGGCACACCGACGACCTCGCCACGGTGCTGGTGAAGGTACTCAATCGTATCAAAATATTCGTGCAAGGCCTCGCGGAGCGCGGTAAAATCTTGCGACACCCGACGCTGGGAGATCTGAAAAAGCGCCTGCTCGGCCCGGTCGAGCGCACCGTCGACGTCCGACGGATTCTCGTAGCCAATCGTCGCGATCTGCCCGGCCGCGTCGATCAATCGGCGCATCAAGGCGCAGCGCTCGATGATGTGAGCGTAATACTCCACGTGAGTCGCAGTTGGAACGTCGCTCGCCAGCTCGGTCAGGTAGCTAACCCCGCCGACCGCCTCCAACTGGCCTCGCCGTCGCAACTCGTCAACCAGCGTCACCAGGTCACCAGGTTCTCGACGGTCGTACAGGTCGTTACGTGCGCTGTAGATAACCCGATGGCGTTCGCGGTAGAAGTCTTCCGGCTTGAGGAACGAAGCAATCCCGCCAATCGCCTCGCTATCGATCAGCAGGGAACCGAGCACTGCGCGCTCGGCCTCGATGTTTGCCGGAACAGTCCGTTCGGCCAGCGTCATATGATCCCCAAACAATTTCGAAAGCTATCGGAAAAGCGCGGAGACAATCGCGGGATCGGTACCGATCCCGCGATTGTCTCCTTAGTCCGCACTTAAACGGTTTCTGCCTCGACCACCACGGTTACCGAAGGGACCAGCCGAGGCGCGACCCGCACCGGAACCTTGTAGGAACCAAGGTGACGAATTGGCTCCTCTAGCTCGATGTCACGCTTATCGATCGAGCGTTTGACCTTTTGGCTGAGCTCCTCGGCGATGTCACCGGCGGTGATCGAACCAAAAAGGCGGTGCTGCTCGCCTACCTTAGCCTTGAACGTCAGCTCGGTGTGCTCCAGGACGTTCGCCAGATCTTTCAGATCGCTCTGAGCGCGCGCCTGCTTACCTCGCGCCACGTTTTTTTCTTGCTCGGCACGCTTCACCGCTCCACCAGTCGCGAGCGTGGCCATGCCACGAGGAATGAGGAAGTTGCGGCCGTAACCATCCGCCACGCTCTTGACTTCACCGGTCCGTCCAACATTGGGGACGTCTTGTGTTAACAATACTTTCAACGAATGCTCCTCCGCCGGCTTCCCAGCGGTTGATAGTATATCGGAAAGGATTTACTCCGACTACGCATCGGCAACCTTCAGTCCAACGGCCAGGCCATCCCGAACCGGCAGAAAAGTCGTGTGGAGACGACGATCCGCGGCAATCAATCGGTTGAGGACATCTGCCGCGCGGGCGCTGTCTCGCCCCGGAGACACCACGTCCCCGCCGTGCAGGACGTTGTCAACGGCGAGGACTCCGCCCACTGCCAGGCGAGCCATGCTGAGATCGTACAATCGACGCAATTGCGCCTCATCGCCCAATTGCCGAACGAGATCGATAAAGACGAAATCATATCGGTCGCTCAAAGTTGGAAGAATTTCAAAGGCATCGCCATGCAAGATCCGAGCGACACCCGCCAGCCCGGCGCTGACGAGGTTCTGCTCGGCCTCGGCGTGGCGCTTCGCGTCCAGTTCCATTCCCAAGAATGTGCCCCCCACTTCCTGAGCCGCTCGGCCGAGCCAAATCGCCGAGTAACCGGTCGCACTGCCAACTTCCAAGATCCGCTGGGCTCGGGCGATTCGCGCCAAAACGTAGAGAGCCTGCCCTTCCAATGGGCCAACCATTGGCACGCGATTGTGGTGCGCGGCGTCTTCGACCGCGGCCAGCGCCGAATCGCGCGCCGGCACCAGATCAGTTATGTATTGTTCAACCGCGGCCCGAACGATCTCCGCCACGCATCCTCCCAACCAGCCTTTCTCAGCCTAATTGTAGGCGCTCGCCCCCGCTCTGTCCACCAACCGGCCCCGGATCGCGCTCTGCACGCAACATTGACTTTCGAATCACCAATCGATAGGCTTGGTTCAGAGCACACCCCCGCAACAAAGCGTGGACGTGTCAACTCGCTTACCAGCGGCCTCTTGATAGGGGCAGCTTTCGATCGACGAAAGCAAGGGAAGATTGGTCATGCACCGCCATCGCTTTGAGCGCTTAGTCGAGCGAGCGGTCCGTCAGCTCCCGCCCGAACTCCAGG
>DATLSK010000063.1:0-2994 GCA_035534155.1 Chloroflexota bacterium
CCCGAGCAGCCCATGGGCTTCTGCCTTTTCAATAACGCGGCGATCGCGGTGCGGGCGGCGCTGGACGAGCACGGTCTGAAGCGGGTCGCGATTGTCGATTTCGACGTGCACCACGGCAACGGTACCCAGGCGGTATTCGCGGCCGAGCCACGGGTGCTCTTTCTCTCGCTCCACCAGTTTCCCTGGTATCCGGGGACCGGACGCCTCGAAGAGGTGGGCGAAGGGGCGGCGCGGGGGCAAACGGTGAATCTGCCGCTTCCGGCCGGCTGCGGCGACGCTGCCTACCAGGCCGCGTTTGAGCGGGTGGTCGAACCGGTCGTCCGTCGTTTCCAACCGGAGCTGATCGTCGTTTCAGCTGGCTTTGACGCCCACTGGGCAGATCCACTCGCCGAGATGGCGGTGTCGACGACCGGCTTTGTCGCGATGGCGCGCGCGTTGGCGGGGCTCGCCGACGAGCTGTGTCAGGGACGGCTCGCCTTGACCCTGGAAGGTGGCTACGATCGGTCGGCCCTGGCAAGCAGCGTCGTCGCAGTGACGACCGCGCTGGCCGGAGGCGAGCCGACGGACGTGCTTGGTCCTTCGCCAACCGGCGAGCTTGCGAATATCGAGCCAGTGCTCGAGCGGATCTGCCGGCGGCACGGGTTGATTCGCGAGGCGTGAGGCGCGGTCAGGTCGCCGTGCCGGAGCGGGCTGATTCCTCCCCGACCACTCCTCAACGGCTGACCTATTCTCCACCAGGCTCCCATAAGGTAGCGTTCAGGCCGTTTTCCCCGATGTTCAGTTGAAATTAAGGGCCCGAGTTATATTGTTACCAGAGGACGGTGCAGTCCGAGATTCGAAATGACGCTAAAGTAAGAGAGGCCTTTCGTGGAAGAGAATAGAACCAGCAAGATGTCGATTGTCCTTTTCTCTGGAACGGTAGACAAGCTGATGGCGGTTTCCACGTTGGCAACCGGCGCGGCCGCGATGGGGCAGGAAGTTGACGTCTTTCTTACTTTCTGGGGGCTTCAAGCATTTCGCAAAGATCAGATCTACACCAATCAGAAGTTTAGCAGCGAGTTCGCGGAGTATGCCGAAGCGGCAGCCCAGGCGATGCAGGCAAAAGGCGTCAAACACTGGCTCGAGACCCTCAAGGCAGCCCAGGAGATCGGCGACGTCCACGTCCGAGCCTGCAGCATGACAATGGAACTCTTTGGCTGGAAGCTGGAAGACTTTGATCCGATCGTCGAGGACATCACCGGGGTCGCGACCTTCGTCGAGAGCGCTCGCACCGGTGAGATCACCCTGTTCATTTAGTGTTCCCAGATCCTACGATACAAGGGAGGAAAGTGATTATGACTGACCTGAAAATTGACAAGGAGATCGACGCTCGTGGTAGCTTTTGCCCCGGTCCGCTGCTCGAGCTGATCCGTGGTGTCAAGAGCGTGCAGGTTGGCCAGACCTTGGAAGTGTTATCTAGCGATCCTGGATCGAACCGAGACATTCCGGCTTGGATCCAGAAGGCAAAGCAGGAGTTCGTGGGCGCCTATCCGGAGGCGGGTTATACCCGCTTTGTCGTCCGCAAGGTCCATTAATCGCGGCCCAGGCAAAGATTTGGGAAGGAAAGGCGATCCGATGATCCATCAGATTGTAATTCTGGGCGGTGGAGTCGGGGGGACGCTGCTTGCCAATGTGTTGGCAAGACGGCTCAGGGCGGACGAGGCGCAAATCGTCGTGATCGACTCGCACGGCGAGCATAAGTATCAACCTGGCTGGCTCTATCTTCCCTTTGGCGAAGAGACAGTCGAGAACCTGGTTCGGCCCGAGCGACACCTGCTGAATGATCGGGTGCACCTCGCCCTCGGCCAGGCGACAAAGATCGTTCCTGAGCGTCACTTGATCGAGATGTCTGATGGCAGCGCGGTGCCGTACGACATTCTCGTACTGAGCACCGGGGCGGATATCGCTCCGGATGCCGTTCCTGGGTATGCCGAAGGGGCACATCATTTCTATTCCGAAGCGGCAGCACTGAACCTCCACGAGCAGCTCGAGCGCTTTCAAGGCGGCAAGCTCGTCGTGGGCGTGGCCGATATCCCCTATAAGTGTCCACCGGCTCCGTTGGAGTTCGTCTTCAAAGTCGAGGAGTATCTGCAGAAGCGCGGGCTGCGCGAGAGGACCGAGATCACCTACCTGTCGCCAATCAATCGGGCATTTACCATCGAAAGCGTGTCGGAGTTCGTGACGCCGCTGTTGGCCGAGCGAGGGATCGCCCTCGAGACGTTCTTCAACACCGAGCAGATCGACCCGATCGGCAAGAAGATCATCTCACTTGAAGGAACCGAGATCGACTACGATCTCCTGGTTCTCGTGCCACCGCATCGGGGGGCCGCGGTGATCCGCGATTCAGGGCTCGGCGATGCCCAGGGCTGGATTCCGACCGACCGTTCGACCCTCGAGGTCAAGGGCCATCCGAATATCTACGCGATTGGCGATGCGACCGATATCCCGGTGTCGAAGAGCGGATCGGCCGCCCACTTCGAAGCGAAGGTGCTGTCCGATCGAATCGTCGCGCGAATTCACGGTGAACCAGAAGACGAGCATATCTACGATGGGCGCGTGCTCTGCTTTTTGGAGACCGGGCACGGCCAGGCGAGCCAGCTCGTCTTTGACTTTGCCCATCCACCCAAGCCACCCGATCCGAATGCCTTCTATCATTACGAGAAGCTGTTATTCAATCGCGTGTATTGGTATATCGTGCCGAATGGGTTCGTCTAAGGTCGCGTTCGCGGCGGTGCAGGTCGGAAGCGAGTGGTGAATAGGGGAGAGAATGAGTGACCTGACGCGATGGTTGCGATTGTTACTCATTCCCTCCAAAGACTACCGCTCTCCCAGCGCCCCGGAGATGCGAGGGGATCGCTCGGCAATGTGGGCGGCCAAGCGCTCCGCGGCGAGAACGGGGTCCCCATCGCGCATCGCCTGGAGGAGTCCTTCGTGCTCGGCGAGCGCGACTTCCGG
>DATLSK010000064.1:0-8362 GCA_035534155.1 Chloroflexota bacterium
ACGCTCCCATCGGATCCCAGGCCGGCAGGACGATTGGCGCGCGGTCGAAGGCGGCTTGGAGCGCTGGCGGCAGATAGCTCTTCCGGGCGGCGATCTCGAAGGTATACTCATCGAACCAGTTATCGTTCATGGTGTAGAAGCACTTCTGGCCGCCTTCTTCGCCCCAGCTATTCTCGACCCGCCAGCGACGGGCCGTCCCATCGACGACATCGACGCCGGTGAAGAGCATGGCGTGGGTCATCTGGGTATCCCCGTAGAGCAGACGGTCGGCCTTATTCATGCCAAACGTCGTCTGATACAACGAATCGTAGTCGTACAGATCCTTGTCCCAGATGCCGAGGTCACGTCGCATCATCTTACTGACGTCGCAACCAAACCAGACCGGCTCGCCGTCTTCGATCGTTCGCCGAGCGATCTGTTTCATCGTCGCGACGTCCACGTTGAGGTAAGTGACAATGTCACCGCCAAGAACGTTGCCAAGGTACTGGACGGTGTAGGTCTGGCTGTAAGGATTGGCGGGCCGTGGATCGTTGACCAGGCAAACGTATTCGTCGATCGGCAGGTCGACGTACTTCGCCGCGAATGCGCTGGGTGTGAGGTCATCCTCGCGGTGGAACTCTTTGTCCTGGTCGGTCCACTGCCAGGTAAAGCGCTCGGGCGGCGTTCCCAGGTGAATGCTGAGAATTCGGTAAATCGCGGCGAGGATCTCCTCCTTCGTCGCACGGAGCGCCGACAAGCTAGCACCGGCCGCGTGCTCCTCGCGCAGCGTTTTCGCTCCTTCGCGGAGCTTGCGGCGCAGGATACTGTTCATGCGCATCGTGTTCGAGGAACTTTCCGTCTCGGGCATGACGCTCTTCGGAACCAGGCCGTGCTTCTTGACCAGGTTCACGAACATGTTCCACTGTCCGCCGTCGTCGGCCGGACGGTTCAGCAAAAAGCTGACGGTTCGATCGTCGACGTCACGCGCGGCGGTTTCAATAATTGCTTCGAGAAAGTAGTTCGCGCGCTCGAGCTTATCCCAGAACATCGGGTAGTTTTGACTGAACTCAAAAGACTTGACGCCAAGCTTCTTCATCGTCCCAACCCGTAAGAGGTTGAGACCGGCGAACATCCAGCACCGCCCTGATCGCTTCTGGTTCGTTACCGACCACTCATCGAGCCGCTGCGAGAAGGTGTGATCGGTCGCGGTGACAATCGCGCGGTTCAAGGTGACGTCGTCAACGGTGATCTGGGTCACGGCGTTCTGGGCCAGACGACTCGTGGGGCTTGCCGCGAACTCATCTCGGAACTGGGCGAACAGTTCATTCGTCAACGCCGCCACCACTGACTCGGTCTGCGTCATTGCCATCTTGGATATCCTTTCGCCTACTTGTTACCTGAAAGTATTGTAAACCTAGCAGATCTGCCGAGCTTCGGAAAGATGTTCAATAGCCCTGTCGCGGGACTGGCTGGACACGCCACCCTCGTGCCCCCGGCCAGGAGAAGACGTGGCAGCAGAGGTATGGAGAGGGAACCATCCGCTTAACGAGCGTTGAATAGAATGTGCATTCTGGAGGAGAATGCGTTACCGCGACTAATCAGGCAGCAACCGCAAGGCATCGACATGGCGAGGGCGGAGAAGCCCGAAGTGACGACGATCCAGTGTTGCCAGCTTTGTCTCGTTCAGTCGCTCGACAATCGCTAGGACGGATGCGTCAACGAACCCGACGTCGCTGTCGGCATAGCGATCGCAGATCTCACGAACGCGGCGATAATCCTGAGGGAGGAGATGTTCGACCTGATAGGCACCAGCAATGACGTCATCCAGAAATAACGCTAGAATCTTGCCGTGTAAGTACTTCCTGACCCAGTAGTCCATCTCAACGAGAACGGGTGCTGGTACGACAAGCGACTCGCTCGTGTCTGCAATCAGACGCCGACACGCCTCATGGTCGGCATCTCGCCGATCGAGGGCCGCATAGAGTGGCCCGGTATCCAGAACTAGCGCCACGGATCAGGAACGGCCGGCTCCTCGCCAGTGCGCCGAGCAGTGTCAGTTCGCCCCGAGTCACCTATTCCCAAACTACGCGGCTTGGGGCGCCAGCCTTTCGCCTTCTCTTCTAGCGCCTCGCGGATCACGGTCGCCAGCGATATGCCGCGATCCTCGGCCTCATGGCGCAGTCGCTCGAGCAATTCCTCTGGAGCAACGATTGTCGTGCGCGTCATTACCGGATGGTTTCCTTCCCTTCCATGTTATGCCCATAATAGCATAACTGACGAACCTTCCTCACTCGAAGCAAGATCGAGGAAACGAACATTCCGAGTACCG
The DNA here is from genome assembly GCA_035534155.1 of Chloroflexota bacterium. Taxonomy (GTDB): domain Bacteria; phylum Chloroflexota; class UBA6077; order FW602-bin22; family CADDYW01; genus JAJPIK01. Next base: position 2,309 of record DATLSK010000064.1, read on the forward strand.
GTAACCTGGAATCCCTGGCTCGGTGCGGAATGTGGGCACGATCAATCCTTCGTCGCCCGAGGAAGGACGATCTCGACCGTTGTTCCATGGCCCACCTGGCTGGCAAGACGAATCTCTCCATGCTGCGCTTCAACCAGTCCTTTAGCGATCGATAATCCGAGCCCAGTCCCCCCACTGCGGCGCGCGCCGTCGACGACGTAGAAGCGATCGAAGATGCGTGCGAGATGGGCCGCGGGAATGCCTTCGCCGGTATCGGCGACGATCAGGTGGGCCAGCCGTCCTTCAAGACGCCCCACCAGACGGATCTGGCCGCCCGACGGCGTGTGCCGCAGTGCGTTGTCGATGAGAATCAAGAGAACCTGGCGCAAGCGCTCCGGATCTGCCAACGCCGCGACGGATTCGGCGTCAACGAGGAGATCGACACCTCGCTCGTCGGCCACCCGGCCAACCTGACGACGCAGGTCGGCCAGCAGGTCAGAAAAAACGACCGATTGGGGCTTGAGCACGAGACGACCGGAGTCTAAACGCGAAAGAAGCAGCAAGTCTTCAACGAGCCGAGCCATGTGATCGCATTCCTGAAGCACGTCGGTCCAGAGCTCACGCTGATCGTCGTCCCCGTTTGGTAGCTCGCGCAAGGCAACGTCGGCACTCGCGCGCATGAGGGTAAGGGGTGCCCGAAGCTCATGACCGGCGTTCGCGACGAAAGCCTGTTGACGGTCCCAGGCATCCTGGGCCGGCTGCAGCGAGCGACCGGCCAGCCACCAACTGATCAGGGTAACCAGAACGGTGCACGCCCCGCCCAAAGCGAGCAGGCCAACCAGCATGTTTTGGAGAATCCGCTCCTGGTCGGTAAGCGGGCGACCCAATTGAAGCAAGGCTGGCCCGCCATTTTGATCGACTCGATAGGTAAGCAAGCGCACCGGCGTACCATCACTCAGACTCGTCGTGCGGAGATCACTGCCGTTGACCAGGGCGGCTTTGGCGGCGTTCACATCGGGGGTGAAGGTCGCCGTGGAAAAGTTAGGCAAGGTGATCACTGCGCCGGACGCATCCAGTGGGAGTGCGTAAACTGCCGCCAGCTCCGCATCGGCCCCTTCTGTCGGCCGGCGCGCCGGCGGCCGCTCGCCATCGCTACGTTCCAATTGAACGAGCGGCGGAATTGTCGGGCCAGAGCGCGAGGCCGACCATGCCGCGTCGGCCGCGACGATCGCCGGGGGGAGTGGCGCGTGGATCGCCTGAAAAGCGTGGCCCATCTCGTACTGCAAGGCGAGGTCGGTGGTGGAATTGAAATAATAGCTGAGCAACCCGTAAGCGCTAGCGCCGACCAGTCCGACGAGAATGAGACCGGCCAGCAAATACAGCAGCGTTAGGTGGAGACGGAGGCTACTAAACAGGGCTTGGCGCAAGGCGATATCCTACCCCCCGCACGGTTTGGATCGGATCGAACTGACCGGGCAGGTTCAACTTACCGCGCAAATACGAAACGTAGACGTCGACCATATTCGGCATCACGTCTCGCTCGTCCGACCAAACGTAGTCGAGGATTTGCTGACGACTCAGGGCCTGGCCGGGGTGACGCATGAGATATTCCAGGAGATTCCACTCGGTAGCGGTCAGATCCAAAGCGCGGTCGCCCCGCCGGGCGGTATGTCCGCGCAAATCGAGGACGACGTCACCGGAGCGAAGCTCCGAGCCGTCGCCCTCGCCAAGGGTAAAGCGTCGACTCAAAGCGCGAATCCGGGCGAGCAGCTCTTCGAAAGCAAATGGCTTGATCAGATAGTCGTCAGCGCCCGCGTCGAGACCGGACACCCGGTCTTCCAACTGGCCACGCGCAGTGAGCATGAGCAGCGCCGTGGGCAAGCGCGCCGTTCGGATCCCGCGACAGATCGACGGTCCGTCGCGTCCCGGCAGCATCCAATCGATGACCGCCACTTCGTAGACGCCCCGGAGTGCGAGATCTAATCCGGTCTCGCCGTCGTTCGCCACGTCGACCACCGCGTGCTCGCGGGCGAGAACGCGGACCATCAACCGGGTCAGGCGCTCGTCGTCTTCGATGATCAAAATCCGCACGCTATCTGCCTTTCTTTACCCGAACCGAGAATCGGGCGTCATAAATCCCCGACTCCTGATCCAATGTTTCTCACTTTAGCAAAGAAAGCTTGGAAAAACATTGGATGATCGGCCGGGTCATTCCAAGATCATTTTAAAGGACCGACGCTAAGCTTGAGACATCCCTTCGGGAGGAGGTTTCCAATGGCTGATTCACGCCGAAAGTCGGTCGCGACTGAAGTCAAGGTCTTGATCACCACACTCGCGGTGGCTGCGACGGTCGGTGGCTGGGCCGCGATGAGCCAGGCTAACGCGACCAACGCTCAAACCGTAGCGCTCGCCCAAGCACAAACGAGCGTCTTGCCGACGACGGACCAGAGCAATACGACGAGCGCCAGTTCCATCGTCAATTCCACCGCGAATCTCAGCTCGTCGACCACGGCGCCCGCGGCAATCACGTTCACTCGATCATCGCGTTGAGCGCGTTTCCAAGGAGTGTACGATGGAACAGTTGACTTTTAAGGCCATGGGCTGCGAGATGCTCGCCGCCCTGGCAAGTCGCGACGAGCGAGGCGCCCGACTCCTGCGCCAGGTGCCAGGCTGGTTCGAACGATGGGAAGATAGCTTGAGCCGCTTTCGGCAAGATAGCGAGCTGAGCCGACTCAATCGTCAATCCGGACGAGCAATGCGGGTCAGCCAAACCCTCTGGCGGGTTGTCCAGGCGGCGCTACGTTCGGCACGCGAGAGCGCTGGCCTCGTCGTGCCAACCACCCTGCCCGCGCTAGAAGCCGCGGGCTACGATCGAACGTTCGCGGCAGTCGTCGAAGGAGGCGTGGTGACCCGATTGGCACCCGCGACTGCCGTCGCTCCCGCCTCGACGATCGTCGCCAATCGACGGACTCACTCGCTACGCCTAACTGGTGGCGCGCGGCTCGACCTTGGCGGCGTCGCCAAGGGCTGGGCGGCCGACACCGCGATGCGCCGTCTGGCGGTCCACGCTCCGGCCCTGGTGGATGCTGGCGGGGATATCGCGGTCAGCAGCCCACCCTCTGGGCTGGCTGGTTGGCCAATCGGCATTGCCGATCCGTTCGTCCCCGACCGTCAGGTTGCTTTGCTCTGTCTCTCCTACCGAGGCGTCGCTACGTCCGGTCGTGACTATCGGCGCTGGCAGAGCGATGGCCAGTGGCAACATCACATTATCGATCCACGCACCGGACGTTCGGCCGAAACCGACGTGCTGACCACCACCGTGATCGCTCCCACCGCTCGGGAAGCGGAAGCCGCGGCGAAAACGGTCCTGATTCTGGGCAGTGGCCCCGGACTCGCCTGGCTGGACGCGCGTCCGAATCTCGCCGGCCTGGTGATTCGAGAAGCGGGGGACCTGATTCCCAGCCAGCGCCTCCAACAGTTTATCTGGTAGGCAAATCGGAGTGGCCATGATCTATCATGACCACTCCGATTTGCGCTAAATTGACAAGCCCCTCCAGTGCTTCATACAATGCATACGTATTTATTGGGCAAGATCTCAGTCGACCGGTCAACCTGCCCAGGATTGTAAAAATCGCCGTCCCCAAAACGACGTTCGGAGAATAATCATGCTCAAACCGTCTCACTCCTCGCTCAACCGCCGACGGCTCCTCACCAGCGGAATCGCCGTCATCGGCGTTTCGCTCGTCGCGGCGTGCTCCCAAGCGGCGGCGCCTTCGCCCACCGCGGCGCCCGCGGCCCCGACCACTGCCGCCGCCAAGCCGACCACGGCATCGGCCCAACCAACGGCCGCTTCGGCCGCGGCAAAGCCCACGACCGCTCCGGCCGCGCCAACGGCCGCACCAGCGGCGCAGGCCCAGCCCTCGACCGCGGCCGGCGGCCAGCTCGAGATGTTCACCGGCAAAATTCTCAATCCGCCGGGAGTTCAGGACAAAGTCAACCAGCAATTGATCAGTGACTTCCAAAAGGCGAATCCGGGAGTCAAGATTTCCTGGTCCACCTACACCAGTGCGTCGGAAGAAACGACCAAGATCGAGACGTCGGTCGCGTCCGGTAGCGGCCCGGACATCTTTGAGTTTGGCTCGACGGTCGTGCCGACCGCTGCTGCCACTGGCGATTACGTCGTTCTGTCCACTTCCGACTGGGACGCACTCGGCGGCCAGAAGAAATTCTTCCCGGCTCAGCTCAAGATGAGTGGCCTCAGCCCCGGCCAACTGATCGCGGTGCCGGAGTACATGCTGCCCTTCGCTTTGGTCTATAACACAGATCTGCTCGATCAGGCCGGGGCAAAGCCTCCGACAACCTGGACCGAGTTCATCGACACCGCCAAAAAGATCAACAATCCCAGCAAACAGATCTGGGGAACGGTGATGGACCCCTCCGATCCGTTCGATCCCTGGCATATCCTCTGGGTGCTCGCAAAACAGAATGGCGGCGACTTTGTCAGCGCAGACCTGACCAAAGCAACGATGAACACCCAGCAGGTCTACGACGCGAACCGCTTCTGGTTCGACTGGATGGCAAAGTACCAGGTCGCCAACATCGGCGATGCGACGTTCAAAGGCACCGATCAGCTTAACGCCTTTAGCAGCGGTCACGTTGGGATGCTGGTCATGCAAGGGCCGACGCTCATCCCGTCACTCGATAAATCCGCGGTCGCCGGGAAATACGCCTTCGCGCCGATGCCGACGATCCCTTACGGCATGAGCGCCTCGCCGGCCGGCGGTGAGCCGGTGCAAACGTTCGTCTCGGGCCAGTACCTGACGATCGCCAAGTACACGAAAGTTCACGATCTGGCACTGCAATGGCTCAAATTCATGACCGACGTTCCGCAGCAGATGTTGTTCCTGAAGTCCTACGGCTACATGCCGGCCATCGAGGCTGCCTACACCGATCCCTCGCTCCAGACCCCGATCTGGAAGGCCTTCGTCGACGCCGAGAATCACGCCTACGGTACTCCATTGACCGGCGCCTGGGGACCGATTGAAGTGGTCGTCGGTGGCTATTCGGCAAAGATCGCGGCCGCCATCGCGACCAAAAGCTACCAGTCAGGAGACTTGAAGAAGGCGCTCGCCGCGGCTCAAGACCAGGTCCAGAAGCTGCTCGACGACGAGCAGGCCAAAAAGAAGCAGGCGGGAGCCTGATTGGTGACTGATGTTTAGTCAAAGCGCGGAACCGGCCGCCCGGCCAAAATCAGCCGGGCGCCTTGCCTCGCTGACCAGTTGGCTTAGTCGCCTGACTCGGGAACGGGCGACTACCGTCCCATACTACCTGATGATACCCACCGCTCTCTTTCTGATCGTGGTGGTGTTGGTACCCTTTTTCCTCGGGCTCTACGTCAGCCTGACGAACCTGAACCAATACACGATTGCGAACTGGCTGCATGCACCATTCGTTGGCCTGGCAAATTACGTGGCTGCTCTGACTCAGCCCGGCGCGGTGTCCGCCTCGTTCCCCCAATCGATCTGGGCCAGTGTCTCGTTCGCGTTATTCACCACCGTCGCGATTGTCCCGATTAGCATCGTCGGCGCGCTGATGATGGATGCCGAGTTCCCGGGCCGCGGCTTCTTCCGTTCCCTGTTTCTGATTCCCTACGTCATCCCGACCTTCGTGAACGCGATCATCTGGCGCCTGATCTTCATCAATAACTACGGCCTGGCCGACCGCGTTTTGCCGCTGGTCGGCCTCGGGACACCGTCCGATTTCTGGCTGATCGGTCCCCGCACTTTCTGGGCGATGGTGATCGCCGACGTCTGGGCATCCTGGCCATTCGTCTACCTGATGGTCCTGGCCGCTCTCCAGAGTGTTCCCCAGGAAGTTGAAGACGCCGCCGAGATTGATGGCGCCGGAGTGACCGCCCGATTCTTTGGGATCACGCTGCCGTTGATCCAGCCAACTCTGACCCTGGCGATCCTGCTCTCGACAATCGGTCACTTCAATAACTTTACCCTTCCCTTCGTTTTGTTTGGAACTCCACCGCCTCCGGCCGTCGACGTCCTGCCAATCACCGTTTACATC
>DATLSK010000065.1:0-3364 GCA_035534155.1 Chloroflexota bacterium
TCTGTCATTTGCAATCTTAGCATTCAGAGAAGCGGCCAATTGCCGTGCCCTGACCAATGGGAGGCATGATAGCAGATCCAGAAAATATTCAGACCCGGTCCAGGCATTTTTAGGCGATGTGTACGCAACGTGCGCTAATCTACGACGTGGAGGTCGGCGCGTGCGCGTCGCGTTCACGCTCGCAGTGAAAAGTTGCTCCGGAGAGACTGCGCAATGCACGAAGTAGGTTTGGTCACGGAAGCTCTCACCCAGGCGATCGAGGTTGCCGTGGAGGCCGGGGCGCTCCGCATCGAGCGCCTGAATTTTTCGGTCGCCGATGGTGGCCACGTCACACCGGAAGCGGTGGCGACCCTCTGTCGTGTCCTTGGCCACGACACGATTGCCGCTGGTGCCGAGGTCTCGGTTCGCATCCGCGGCGCCACGCTTTATTGTTGGCACTGCGCGGCAACCTATCCGGGGGCCGAGGGTGCCACGGTTTGTCCAGTTTGTGGCGAGATTGGTGCGGTCGCCGGGAGCGAGCCGGAGCTCGTTCTGGAGAGCGTCGACGTCGTCGATCGGGAGCAGGGTTAGCAATGTGTCGAAGTGTACCGGCGCGCCTGCTGCGGATCGACGGAATGACCGGGTTTGTCGAGGCCGATGGCACCGAGCAGGCAGTTTCGTTGCTCGCCGTCGCTGACGTGACAGTTGGCGACTACGTCTATTACCAGGCCGGCCTCGCCCTCGCGAAGCTCGACCCCGACGAAGCCAGGGAAATCCTGGCCATTCTAGCCGAGATCGAGCAGGCAATACTGGAGGATACGACGTGATCGAGTTGGTGAAACCTCCCCAGCCGTTAGCGGGACCGCTGCGTTTCATTCGCTACGGATTCATGCCGAATCACCTCCGCTACTGCGGTGGCGACGACAACCGGACCATCTTTGAATATGGCCTGGAAAACCGCGTCGACCCCGGCCTATTTCCCCTGCTCCGCAAGTTCAGCGGCGCTCTCCCCTATCTCAAACTCATCGCGCGGGAGAATGGTCTGACCGATCCATTTGACGACCGAGTCGTCGAAGCCTACTGGATCGGCAACGCGCTTCTCGAACGAGTCGAAGCGCGTCAGCTTTATGACACCGTTCTCACTCGGGTGAGCCGAGAGCTCTCGGGACGCACCCGGGACTGGGTCCTGAGCAAAGCGGCGGCGGGCGCACATCCCCACCACAACTTCCACGTCTTCGACGTTTACAGTCGGGTGAACCAGATTGGCGAGACTCTCTACACCATGGATCAATGCCGCGTAAGCTGGGGGAAGGTCGTGGCCATGGCCGGTCCCGAGCTAATCGTCGAGCGTCAGCCACTGAAGCTGATTGACGGCAAGCTCACCCTCGGCCCCGGCGAAACGATCCGCTCCTTGCGTCAGATCGAGGGCCGCGGCCTCATCCAGGCGGTCGCACCGGGCGACTGGGTCTCGATCCACTGGAACTGGGTTTGCGAAACTCTCACTCCGGCCCAGCAAGCCTCGCTCGCTCGCTATACCGCCTATCATCTCAAGCTGGCGAATCAAACGCTCTGAGATCTGGCCCCCTCCCGCCGAATCGCCGACGACCCTTGACAAAAGACATAAGCAAGCATATTTCAACCTTTTCGTTTACAATGACAGTGCGTTTGCGTTCGCAACGCGGTTACGACCTTCAGGGGATATTCAGTCCGAAGGCTGAGATATTCGGGACGCACCAAGGCATCACCCGTTACCCTCGTAATACGCGGGAGTCGCGGTCCAGCGAGACCGAACCTGAGAGCGTCGCGAAGAGCGTTAGGAGACAACTCGGCGATGAAGCCCGACCTGACTGGCGGCTTTGCTCCAAGCCTGGGCCAGTTCTTGCTATCTAATGATGTTTGAGGAGAACGCGATCCTCAGCAACCGCGAGACGATTCTCGAATGCGTCGTCTACCTGGTATTCAATACCCTTACGCAATGGTCGAATCGATCCGAACCCGGGAGGAGGCCTGCATGCTCACCCGCGAAGTTGGTTTGATCTCCGATGCCCTGCAACAAGCTCAAATCGCGGCTCAGGAGGTCGGTGCGCAAAGAATCGACCGACTTACCCTCGTGCTTGCCGAGCGGAGTCCGATCACTCCCGAGTTGGTGGCGACCACTTTCGGCGTTCTCTCTCAAGACACGATTGCCGAAGAAGCTGAATTGTGGATTCGTCGCCGCGGTGACCGCCGCTACTGCTGGCATTGCGATCTGACCTATCCCGTCTCGGCGGACGCCCAAACCTGTCCCGAGTGCGGCGGCGCGGGAACGGTCGAAGTCGACCATCGCGAGCTCGTCCTCGAAGCGGTGGATTTCGTGGACGATGTGCCGAGTTGGCGCGATTCCGGTCGATCGGCGAGTCTGCCCCAGAAATCCTCGGCTTTTCGCCTATTCATTTGAACGCCCTCGAGCCGCGCCGACAGAACGCAAAGGATCTGTAGCGCGGCCCCGCGCTCGACGACCGTGACGCCCGGGCGCCTCTTCAAAAATCCAGGTTAGTGCTGTCCCGCCGCTATCTCCGAGCCAGTTCCGATCAGTCCTGGAGTTCCCAGGTCGCGCAAATTCCCGTCGGAATCCAAGGCAATCGGTCCGGGCTCCGCGACCACCTCGAGGGATGAGTGGGCCCGCACGTCGTCGACCAGCGAAAGCGATACGGTAAACTCGTGCAAATGCAGTGTATTCGCGATACGCATCAGACGAGGCTCGCGTCCCACTGCGTTACAGGTTTGCAGCGCCGCCGCGAAAGCCAAACGATCCGACGGCAATACCATCGGCAGGGCCATGCTGCGCATGACCGTCGAGGTCAAACCGTTGGGATAGGTTCGGCCAAAGTCGACCTTCCTCGCGGCGCGAACCGTCGTAAAGTCCGCCAGGCCGATCCCGGTCGCGTTGCCGTCCGTCTCCGCGGTGAGATCGAGAATCACTTGCTTGTTGACCTGAGGCCCGGCGCTGACGACCGACGTGGCGAAGCGTCCGGTGACATTCGGATCCGCCCCGGAGCCGCTGATGTTCTTGCCGATCTGGTCGATCACCAGGACGTCGAGCTGATCGAAGGGAATGCGCGGCATCGCCGCCTTCGCTTCCTCGAGTAGAGCAGGCTCGTCCGCCATGATCTGATTGGCGGGCACCGCCAGGATCTTGTACGGCTCGTCGCGGGCGTTCTCGAGTACGGCCAGTCCCAGACGAATCGGCGCCCTGGCCAGCGCCACCTTGGCGAGCAAAGGAACGCGCCGGGCCATGTCCTCGAAGCCAGCGGCGTGGCACGCTGCCGCTCCGGCTTGCTTGCCCAAACCGATCGTGATCATCTTGCACAGGCCACTTTCGTATGGACCACGAAAAGCAGTGTGC
>DATLSK010000066.1:0-3449 GCA_035534155.1 Chloroflexota bacterium
TACGGCTCGAGCTTTTGGGGCACGGACCAGTCGAACCTCCTGCGCGGCGGCATTCGGCGCGTTTGTCTGGTTTGAGTAGATTCCGAGTTTGTATTTTCCGATGAGGCGACCTACTTGATTCGATATTCTTGTCAATCGTTCGTTCGATCTGATGTTTGAGCGGCTTGGCGGATTCGTCTATCGCAGGCGCTGGCTCATCGTCATTATTTGGGCACTTGCTGGACTGGCGAGCTTGCCGCTCGCACCGGGCCTGCCGAATATCTTGAAGGCCGGAGGCTATGGCGATCCGTCGCTCGAATCGCAACGGGCGAGTGCGTTGCTCAGTCAAGCCCTGGGTCAGCAGGCCAGCACGCTGATCGTTGTTTTCCACAGCGACTCGCTCAGCGTCGACGACCCGCGTTTCCTCGCGGCAGCCCAGGCCGCGGTGGCTGGACTGCCCGGGTTGCCCGGGGTCGGTACGATCACGACGTTCGTCCAGAATCCCCAGCAGATTGCCGCGAATCATCACACCGCGTATGACACGATCGATCTCGTCGCAGCGCCCGAGGATGCACATCGACTGCTGCCGGCGATCCGCGATCATCTGAAGTCGGATGTGTTGACCGTTGATTTGACCGGCGAGCCGGCCTTCTATTCGGACGTCGAGACCGTGAGCGAGGCCGACCTTCGGCGAGCTGAAATTCTCACCTTTCCAATCGCGCTCATCGCCCTGGCGCTCGTCTTTGGCTCGGTCGTCGCCGCGGCGGGCCCGGTCGTGATTGGCGGTGTCGCGGTCGTCGTGGCATTGGCCAGCCTGGCCGTGATCGGACGTCTGACCGACCTCTCGATCTTCGTGTTGAATATGGTGACGATGCTTGGCTTGGGGCTGGGTACGGATTACTCGCTCTTCGTCGTCAGCCGATTTCGGGAAGAGCTTCCCAAACGTGGCACCGAAGGAGCAGTGGTGGCCGCGGTGGGAACCGCCGGAAAGGCCGTCGCGTTTTCCGGGGCAGCCGTGTTCGTCGGGCTGCTTGGTCTCCTGACATTCCGTTTTATGATGCTGCGCTCACTCGGCATCGCCGGGGCAATCGTGGTCGTCCTCGCGGTACTCGCGGCTCTCACCTTGCTGCCGGCGCTGCTGGCAATTTTGGGTGAGCGCGTCAATGCCCTACCGGTCGGCCCCGGCTGGCAGAGTCGGAATGAGCTCTGGGAACGGATCACCAACTGGGTCTTGCCGCGCTCGGTAAAGCTCATGGGGCCGGTACTCATCTTACTTGTTGCCCTCGGACTGCCCTTCCTTTCCGTCCACTTGAGCTTATCCGACGCGCGGGTGCTTCCCAAGACAGTGTCGTCACGGCGCGGCGCCGACATCTTTCAGCGTGACTTTGGCGGAGCGAACTTGTCGAGCATCATCGTTGCCGTTCAAAGCAATGGTTCGATCTATGCGCCGTCCAATCTCGTCGCCCTGAGCGCTTTTGTCCGTGCCCTTCAAGCGGATCCGCGAGTCACCAATGTCGAGAGCATCGTCAGCCTGGATCCGCGCTTGACCTTGGCCCAGTACGAGTTGCTCTACCGTGATCCTAACCACATTGCCGATCCTTATGTCTCGGCGGTCGTTGGCCATCTAGCGAAGGGATCGACGACCGCGGTGATCGTGACGACCCGATCGCCATCGATCGCCCAGGAAACCGAGGATCTGGTGCGTGCGATTCGAGAGTATCGTCCGGAGGCCGGTCTGACCTTTCTGGTGGACGGGAGTGCCGGGGCCGAGGTTGACATCGTCGGCGAGCTTTACCAGCAATTTCCGCGAACATTGCTCCTGATTGTTGCTCTGACCTACGTCAGTCTGTTCGTGCTGTTCCGCTCGGTCGTGCTGCCGTTGAAGGCTATTTTGCTCGATTCTTTGAGCCTGTTCGCGAGCTATGGGGCACTGGTCGTCATCTTCCAGAACGGATTCTTGTCGCAGGTGCTCGGTTTCGAGCCATTAGGCTTCGTCGAGGCAACGTTACCGATCATTATGTTCTGCCTGCTTTTTGGCCTGAGCATGGATTATGAAGTGTTTCTACTCAGTCGTATGAAAGAAACCTACGATGCCACCGGCGACAATCTGGAGAGCATTCGTGATGGGTTGATTCACAGCGGCCAGGTAATTACGAGTGCGGCTTTGATCGTCGTGGTGGTGAGCATGTCGTTTGTCACCGCCGACATCGTGCTGATCAAGGCGCTCGGCCTCGGCACGGCGATCGCGGTGTTCCTCGACGCGACAGTCGTGCGTGGGTTGCTCGTACCAGCGTTCATGCGGTTACTCGGCGATTGGAACTGGTGGGCGCCTGGTTTTGCGCGGCGTTCGTCGGAGCAACCGAAAGAGGTGGTGGTGAAGTGATGAGTCCGTTCAAATTCCTGCTCGGTTTGGCAACGGCCGCAATGCTTGCCGGTTGTGCAACCGCCCCGCACCAACCGCTGCGGAACGTTCCCCTGAAGCCAACCCCAACCCCACGGCCAATTCGACTGCCAGCGGACGACGCTCCGCACAATGATCTCACCGAATGGTGGTACTACACTGGCCATCTAACTGCCACGACCGGCGAAAAATATGGCTTCGAGTTCGTGATCTTCCAGGCGAAGCGGCAAGCTGCGCCGGTCCTCTACGCCGCCCACTTCGCGATCACTGACCACCAGCGCCAGCAATTCAGTTACGGCCAACGTAGCTGGACTCTCGACGCGAGTCCGAAGACGCTGGACCTGGTGAATGGGGATTGGGGTCTGCGGCAAAGTGAAGGAAACGACATCCTGACGGCCAGCATGCCTGGATACGCGATCAACTTGACTCTGACGGCGATCCGTCAGCCCACCTTGCATGGCGGGAACGGCGTAATCTCTTTTGGCGACGTCGGTGACTCGTACTATTACTCGGACACGCGGCTCGCGGTACAGGGGACGATCGACGATCACGGGGCAAGGAAGAGCCTGACCGGCTTAGCCTGGAAAGATCGACAATGGGGAAACTTCCTGGTCGTGCCGAATGGCGGTTGGGACTGGGTCAGTTTGCAGATGAACGACGGGACCGACCTTATGCTTTTCGACTTACGCGGCGCGTTGGGCCAGGTTTCGCCCTCTTATGGGACGCTGGTGCCTCCAGTCGGTCCGTCGATCGTGCTGAAGTCGGGCGAGGCACGGCTACAGGCCACTGGTTCGTGGACTAGTCCGCACACCCAGGTGGTCTATCCGAGCGGTTGGACAATCGATCTGCCCGCAAAAAACTTACACCTTCGTCTGACCCCGGTGCTCAAAGATCAAGAGATCGATGCTCGAAAAACGACCGGTCAGATCTACTGGGAAGGCGAAGTCAACGTCGCGGGGACGAACGGAGGAAAATTGGTGCAAGGCGAGGGTTACGTCGAGCTGACCGGTTACGCCACGATGGGTAAATGAACGAAAGGAGCGTCGAGTTGCCTGGTAAGAACAGGCAA
>DATLSK010000067.1:0-6047 GCA_035534155.1 Chloroflexota bacterium
AAACAGGGACGTAGGTAGTCAGCTCGTCGCGAGCTGGCTGCACCGCGTCCAGATAGCCACGCAAGTAGTCGTCACCCTCGGGCACCAGCGGCGTGACGCAGTACGCCAGAGCCCGCATGAAGTCGAAACCACGTGGCAACACCGTGGTGTTGTCAAAATCCACCACCGCACTCACCTGGTCGTTGTCGGCAAAAAGCACGTTGGATTCGAGAAAGTCGCAATGGATCCACTGCATCGGCATGACCGAAACCTGGGCGTACAAATCCGGGTGACGGTGGAGAAACGCCAACCGGAACCGTACGTCCTGCGCAGTTCGCCGGTCGAGCTCGGTTGAGCCTTGCTCCGCCGCGACCAGGAGGTGCTCAAAGCGACCGATGGTCTCATCGGGGCTCTGCAAGGTCCACGGGTCACAGAGTTTTCGCCAGTCATCGGCCAGGGCCAGTACCACCCGCCCCACTGCCTCACCAAGGGAGCGGGCGGCCACGGCGGAGTACGTGCCAGGCGGTAAGTGACGCCCCTGCACGCACTCAGAGAGGACATAGCTGGCGTCGGGCGCCCAGGTGATCAACTCACCATTCCGGTTGGGGATCAACGCCGGCACGGGTGCTCCGTGGGTGTAACAGTGGTGCTGGGCGTAAACCGATCGCTCGACGATCGGTGGCTGAAAACAAGCGGGGTTGTACCGTTTCAGCACGTACGATTGGTTGCCGACGTCAACGCGAGCCAACCAATTGATCAGGCCGTGCCCGATTGGATTGATCGTGACATGCTCGAGTCCGTAGTACGAGGTCAACACGTCCTGGGCGATCGGTTCCGGCGATATTTGCATGCTCAAACTCCTCGTTCAGGTCTACGCGCCGACGTGGTTGACCTGGCTTGGACGCCAGGAAGCGCGGTTGCGGTGAATTCATCACCAACGGGGCATCATGGGGTCACTCATCGCCAGTCTGAATCAAGACGGAGGGCGAAGTCTCTTTTGCTGCTCCAACGCGGTCCAAAGGACTGACCAGAGCTGCCGTCGCTGGGTTTCGATCAGTCGCTGACCGATACGATTCTGATAGGCGAGGATGCCTTGACCCGCCAGAAAACCCCAGGCGCCGGGCCGATTTGCCAGCCAATCCTCGACTTGGCGAGGATTGCTGGCAATGGTGTCTTCCACGGCGCTCATGAGTGGATCGGCCGCGTCACTCATTCGAAGGTGATTTCCGAATAGTCGCCGACGTTCAAGCGCCGATACGAGCCTTTGACAACTGCCCGGCTACCGACGATCGAGTCATGCAGCGCGACGTCGCCGATCGTTGCTCCGTCACTCAGGATCGAGTCGCGAATAATCGAATCGCAAATCGTCACGCCGTCAGCCACGCTGACGTAAGGACCGATGACTGAATTCTTGATCTTGGCGGTGGGCGCGACGTACACCGGTGGGATAATGATCGAATTGCTGACCTCGTCGGGAGCCCGTTCATGACCGTGACTGAGGAGATAGCGGTTCGTTTGCACCAGCGCTTCGACCGTGCCGCAATCTTCCCAGGCGTCGACGCTCCAGGCTTCGAATTGGGCGCCTCGATCGATCATGAGCTGAAGGGCGTCGGCGAGATAATATTCGCCGCTCGTCTGAATGTCCTGGGCGATGAGGTCGCGCAGGGCATCCCGCAATAGCTGCCAGTTGCGCAGGTAATAGACACCGATTACCGCGAGGTTTGAGACGGGTGTCTTGGGCTTCTCGACGAGCCTTTCGATCTTCCCGTCTTTCAGAACCGCGACCCCGAAACGGCGCGGATCTTCGACCTCCTTGACGTAGAGGACGCCGTCGCCCTGCACGTCAAGCAGCCGACGCAGATCCGCCTTGACGATCGTATCGACGAAAATAATCAGGACCGGTTGGTCGATGAACTCGCTTGCTAAATTGATTGCGTGGGCTTGCCCTTTGAGCTCAGTTTGCTCGACAAACCGTACCGCGAAGTTGTAGCGCGAGCGCACGTACTGCTCGATCTGATCACCCAGATAGCCGGTGATGAAGATCACTTCCTCAATCGGAAGACCAACCAGACTATCGAGCACGTGACCGAGAACGGTATTGCCGGCTACGCTCACTAACGGTTTGGGTTTCGAGTAGGTATGTGGCCGGAGGCGTGTGCCCAAACCGGCCAACGGCAAGACGACTTTCAATCACTCCTCCAGGCGTGCTCCGGCCGTGTCCGTCGGAGACGAGTACCTATTTCCTTCAGCGACGGCGTTGCAATGTCATCCGAACAAGCCGGTACACGTCGAGTCTCTCTGTGCAAGCTTTGCACCGACAATTAATTGTAACGCTTGATTGTAACGCATTGATGTAACAGTCGCCGCCCGGCGATCGATAGTCTCGACGGGATTGCGCTACCAGGCGGTCCAGCCCCCGTCGACAAGCAACGTGTGACCGGTTACCAGGTCGGCGGCCGGGCTTGCCAGATAGACAATTGCGCCGACGATGTCCTGAACCTGACCAACTCGACCGAGAGGAGTGCGCCGGAGAATATCGGCGCGAGTCTCTGGATCAGAAAGGGTTGGTACGGTCAGGGGCGTTTCGACGTAGGTTGGACCAACCGCGTTGACGTTGATGTGATCGGGCGCCCATTCGATGGCGAGGGCGCGGGTGAGATTGACGACGCCGCCCTTCGATGAGCAGTATGGAGCACGTTTGTAATAGCCGATCACCCCGTTGATCGATGCCAGATTGACGATTTTGCCGCGCTGCTGTTTGATCATCTGGCGCGCCGCGGCCTGGCAGCAGAAGAACAATCCTTTCAAATTGACGTCGACGACGAAGTCCCAATCCGCCTCGCTGACCTCGACGGAAGGAATGGTACGGTTGACGCCAGCGCTGTTAACCAGAATATCGAGTCGTCCGAAACGCTCGACGATCTGGTCGACCAGCGGAGCGATGCGGTCGATTTTCGTAACGTCGAGCGGGAGTGCGAGTGCTTGCCGCCCGGTCCCGGCCGTGATTTCGTTGGCCGTCGCCTCAGCGCGGTCGACAAGCGACGGTAAATCGGTGACCACGACGTCGGCACCGGCGTGAGCCAGAGCCCAGGCGGCGGCTTGGCCAATGCCGCTGCCCGATCCAGTGATCAATGCAACCTGACCGTCGACCCGAAAGCTAGGAAATTCCACGCGACCTCCTTCAGCAGATACCGTCAGCAGGTTCCGTTTGAGACGTTCAGGAACTTCTCGATCGCTTGGCAGTACGAGCGTGCTACCAGATCCTGCATGCTCGGTTGGACGACCGCGCTCGCTTCGGTTGGATCAGAGAGAAAAAAGGACTCATTCAGAGCACCCGGCATTTGACTCGCACGCAGCTTCCCCGGAACTCCTGGGCCCAGCAGGACCAGGTGATTGTACCCGCTTCCGAAACTGGTGAGACTCTCGGCACTCAGATCCTTGTCGTCGGTGATACCGCGGTCCGGAGTATCGTAGCCGGCGGCGCGGAGGTTCGCAATGAGGGTGTTTTGAATCAAGCCCGCGAACTCTTCATTTTGCGCGGCGAACGAGCGTGACGAGTCATAAAAGGTCTGGGTGCCTCCGACCGATGGGTCATTCGCATAGGCGTTCAAATGGATGCTCAGGAGCACCTTGGCGCCGCTCGCGTTCGCGCGATCGATGCGACGCTGAAGGTCGGCCAGGACGCCATCGGGCGTGAGCGCGGTGCCGTCCCCGGTGTAGTCAGCCGGAGTACTGCCTGGCAGCGAATCGTCGGTGCGTGACAGTACGACGGTGACGCCATCCTTACGCAGGTAAGCGGCCGTCTGAAGTGCGAAGGCGAGAGCGATGTTCTTTTCCTCGACCTGCTGGCCATCGAGCGTCTGGCCAATCGTGCCGGTGTCAACGCCGCCGTGGCCGGGATCTAAGAAAACCATTGCCTTGGTGGGGTTTGACGCGGGCATGGGGGTGAGCGTGGCGATAGGTGGCGTGGGAGTGGCAACGATCGGCGTTTGAGTTTCGGTCGGTTGGCCGATCGGCATGACCGACAGAAAGGCGCTCCGCTCGTTGACCGAGCTGGGGGCGCACGCTGCGACCATGACGACAAGGGTGCAGAGTAGCCCGACCAATCGCCGGAAGCTTGTCGACATGGGTGACATTGAATGAAAGGGCCTCCGCGACCATTGTGCCGCGATTGGTCGTGGTTGTCGATTAGAGAAGCAGAAGAACTGTTGACTACGGGCGACGGGCTCCTTGTCGGTCGGTGCGGGCACGATACACCGCCCCGTCGAAGCCCGTGACGTACAGGGTGCGCAGATCGTCGTCGCCGAAGCAGCAGTTCGTTGGCCGGGCCGGGGTAGGATGCTCCGCGACAACTTCACCGGTCGGAGCAAACACGCCGATTCGGGTTCCCGGTCCGCCTTCTTCCCAGCCGCAGCTCGCGACGATATAGCCGAGAGCGTCGACTCGCATGCCGTCGATGCCCCGATGCGCTCCGAAATCGTGCAGAACTCGATATTGGCCCAGCGTGCCGTCCGCGTTCACCGGATAGGCGCGGAGCTGACGAATGCCGTTCGGCGCCGGCGGTGACTCGGCAACGTAGAGGGTGCGAAAGTCCGGAGCGAAGGCGAGGCCGTTCGGCCGGGTCGTATCAAAGGTGACTCGGGCCAGCGACCACGAGCCGTCCGGTTGAGGATCGGCGCGGTAGATCGAGTCGTGGTCGAGCTCCATCGAGGCCCGGTCGCCGTAACGTGGATCGGTGAACCAGACGCGTCCCTGATCGTCCACCACGATGTCGTTCGGGCTGTTCAGACGCTTGCCTTCCCATCGGTCGGCGATCGTGGTTCGACTTCCGTCGGCTTCATAGCGCGCGACGCGCTGGCCACCGCCTTCGCAGACGTAAAGGCGCCCTTGACGGTCGAGGGCCAAGCCGTTGGCCTCGGCGCAGTCTCTCGCGAACTCGACGGAGGAGCCGTCACCGGGCGTATAACGCATGATGCGACTATCGTGGGTCGCGGTGAACAGCAGCGCATCGCCAGTCCAAACCGGACCCTCGGTGAAATTGGACGATCCCGTTGCTCGCTCGAACGTCCAGGCCATCGGCTCTCCCCTCTCGAAAAACGAATATCGGCACCAGGCTGAAAAGTGTCGGCCGAATTGTCACGGTCGACACTTTTCAAAGGATAGACGATTGAGGAAATTAGGACTCGAGAACCGCGGACTCGAGGCTGATCTTGACTCCGGCGAGTGCTCGCGAGACCGGGCATCCCTTCGCAGCGGCTTCGGCCGCCTCGGAGAATGCCTTCTGATCGATGCCGGGAACCACGCCCTGGACTGTGATCTTCGAGGTTGTGACGGCCCAGCCGCCGCCCTCTTGCGGGCCGAAGGTTACGACCGCGGACGCGTTCAAGCGTGACGGTGCGTGGCCCTTCTGCGTCAATTCGTGGGACAGCGCCATGCAGTAGCAGCTTGCTTGCGCGGCGGCGAGCATTTCTTCCGGCGTGGTGGCGCTGACTGCTTGTTGAGTTCGCGCGGTCCAGGAGACCGGAATTGGTCCGAAGGTGCCGGTTCCCGAGTTCACCGAGCCCTTGCCGTTAGCTAGATTACCTTCCCACTGGGCCGTTGCGCGACTGTCTGGCATCGGATTACCCTCCATCTATCGTTTGTCGGCTTCGTCGCCGGGTTTTTCGGCGCGGTGCGGACGCTCGGTTCGACCGACGCCGTATTCCGCGGTCGGACCAAGCCCGACGGGAGCTTGGTAATTGGCTGCGCCGCACCGCCAACCAGTATAGCAGATGAGCCCCGGCTTACTGATCCATGACCGAGCCGTCGACGTTCAATCGCGTCCCGATCTCGCGTGGACGGAAGGGATACTTTTCGGCGGCGTCGTCGGCC
The DNA here is from genome assembly GCA_035534155.1 of Chloroflexota bacterium. GTDB lineage: Bacteria > Chloroflexota > UBA6077 > FW602-bin22 > CADDYW01 > JAJPIK01. The sequence goes on from DATLSK010000067.1 coordinate 5,851, forward strand.
AGTTCGATGCCAATGCCGGGGCCGTCCGGGATGATCAGGAAGCCGTTCTCCAATTTCACGGTGCTCTTGACGATCTCGGTCTTCGGAGGGCGGTCTTCCCCCAACGGGTATTCTTGCAAGGCAAAGTTCGGAATGCAGGCCGCGATTTGCAGGCAAGCGGCAGTGCTGACCGGGCTGAGCGGATTGTGCGGAACGAC
>DATLSK010000068.1:0-12788 GCA_035534155.1 Chloroflexota bacterium
CCGGTGAACCGGCGCCATAAAAGTGTACTCGATCGTCCCTTCCCAACGTTCCCAGGTAATCATGTCGCTGATCGCATCGAAGACCACTGACAAATAGCTCCAGACCAATGTGCCGATCAAGAGATAAAGAATCAGGAAGCCGGTGTCGATTGTCTGGCCGCTAATCTGCTGCATGCCGGCGCCAATGTAGGTGACGGCTAAGCTATTGACGATGCTGTAGATCAAGAAGACGACTTCCCACCCCCAGTAGCGCTTGACCAGGTTAAAATTGCGCTCGATAAACGCGTACGACGCCTGGACTTCGCGAATCGCGCTAACCAACGGGCTCCTCCTCTTCAATCGTCCGACCGGTCAACTGCATGAAAACGTCCTCGAGGGTTGCCGATTCGGGCGTGCCCGGCCGTCGCTTCAGCTCGTTCGCGGTCCCCTCGGCAACGATTTTTCCCTTATCGAGGACGGCGATGCGGTCGCAGAGGCGCTCGGCCTCGTCGAGGTCGTGGGTGGTGAGAATGACCGTCGCGTCGTGCTCGGCGCGAACGCCCAGGATAAGCTGCTGAACTTCGCGCTTCGAACGTGGATCAAGGCCGGTCGTCGGTTCGTCGAGAAGCAATAGAACGGGTGAGGTCAGTAAGGCACGAGCGATCGCCACCTTTTGCTGCATGCCGCGGGACATTTTCTGGAGCGGCTCGCCCAGGCGCTGGCGCTCGATGCCAAGCTGGGCGAGGATTTCCACGATGCGCTTGCGGGCGGTTTGGGCGTCGACGCCATACATGCGTGCCGCGTACATCAGATTTTCGGTTGGGCTGAGCACGCGAAAGAAAGCAGCTTCGACGCTGACTCGATTGATCAATCGCTTGACCAGCATGTCATCGCGGACGATGTCGTGGCCGAAGACTCGCACCTGACCTTCGTCGGGGAAAAGCAAGGTCGAGATCAGTCGAATCAGGGTCGATTTCCCGGAGCCATTGGCGCCGAGAATGCCATAGATCTCGCCTCGTTGGACGCTCAGGCTGACCTGGTCGACGGCAACGACCCGTTTCGCGGGACCAGAACGGGTGAATCGGCCAAGCAGTGGAATGGCCTGACTGTCGACGAACGACTTAGAGACGCCGTCGACGGCGACGGCGACGACGGGATGGGGGGATTCGCGCATGCGTCTGACCTCCTTGTCGAAAAGCGGTAAACACAAAAACGCCGTGGGCGGCGAACCGTCCCACGGCGTTTTTGTGGCGAATCGGCAGGGTTACCGATGACGCTCAGTGGGCACAGTACGCCTCGCGCGAACAGCGAGACCAACCCCGCTGCTGTCCAGCACGCCGAAGAACGTCACTATGCTCACCAGAATGACTCCCTAATCCTCGCTGAGCCGAAGAACCTTCACGATCGAGCGGCTCACTGCTCGCATTTGAGCATATCAGATTGGATTCAGCCGAGTCAAGGCGCGATCGCTCCAAACCTGATAGAATCGGCTTCGGAAATCAATTCTGATCAGTCGAGGAATTCTGGTATGCCGGATCTCAGCGCGATTCGAGCCGACTGCAAGCCTTGAGGCAACCGGATTTGGTGGCAGTCTGCCGCTTTCAAAGGTGTCGACAAGGACTTACTGGTTGCGTTTTTGCGGGCGATCGCCCGAACTGAAGAGTATCGAGCTCACGCCGGGAAGGTCGTGAGACGGTTTCCGGACGAGGCCTGGCGAGAGCCGGGCGTGGGTTGGATCGTAACCTTTCCACTGATGACCGATAAGTTTGGCCAGCAGCTTCTCTACATCCTCGAAGAGCCATCGGCGGATCGTCCCGCGGCGGTCAAAGATGTGAGCTGGGTCGCCATGGAAGGTTACGAGGTTCCGAATCCGGCGGAGTGGGGAGTCTGACCGGGACCGGTAGGGCCGGATCGCGTCCCTATCCCGGTCCCGGATCCCTCGGTTAGACTTTCGACAGCACCGGGTGCTCGACCGCCGCGATGGCGGAGATCAAGGTTCGGCAGAAGTCAGGAAGGTCGGCCGGGGTACGGGACGTGACGAGACCGGCATCGTTCACGACGGACTGGTCAACCCACTTGGCACCGGCATTGATCATGTCGTCTTTGATCGCCGCGACCGACGTCGCGGTGCGATCTTTGAGGATACCCGCCGAGCAGAGGACCCAGCCGGCGTGACAGATTGCGCCGACGACTTTGCCTTGAGCATCGGCGTCCTTCACGAGCTTCAAAACGGCTGGATAGCGGCGCAGGCGATCAGGCGCCCAACCACCGGGCACGATGACCGCGTCGAAGTCGCGGGCGCTGACCTCATCCGCGTTTTTGTCGACCTTTACGACCAAGCCGTGCTTGCCGTTGTAGGCCGGCGCGGAGCCAGTCCCCACCACGGTGATCTCCGCTCCTGCTTCCTGCAGTCGAATCAGCGGGTACCAAATCTCCAGATCTTCGTAGTCGTTCTCGGCCAGGACGGCCACTCGGCGGTTCGTAAGCTCCATCAGTTCACTCCAATCACAAATGCGCGCAGCGCCTGAATGGTCTCCGGTCGCGAATCAACCGGGATCGAGCAGTTTGGGCCAAGTGCCCAATGCTTGCCGCCGCTTTGCTCGCGCGCCTGCTTGGCTTCGCGGAGCGCTTCCTCGGGGGTGGGGGCGGTGAGCGCTTCTCGACTAATTCCAGCGACGAGCGCGGGTTTGAGCTTTGCGGCTTCCCCGATCGACGGATTCGTCGGCGAGGTCGCTGCCCAATTGACGGCATGGACCGGATAATCGGCCAGGTCGAAGAGCATGTTATGGTCACCACACACGTGGAGCAGATTGAACTCGGCTCCCTGGGCGGCGGCCAGAACCTGGAGATCGTACGGACGACCGAAGACGCGATATTCATCGGGAGTCATAAAGTCACGGCTGGCGACCGACGTCGTTGCGAAGAAAATGCCGCTCGCGCCGAGGTCGAGCACCGCCTTCGTGTAGTCGACAAACGTTTCCGTAATCGCCGCGAGTCCCTGGTGTACGAGCTCGGGCGCTTCTTGCAAGTGCTGTCGGAGTGCCTGGTCCGATTCCATCAGGTCGCCAGCCAGCGACAGCGGATTAAATACGGTCATGATGAACGGAATTTGCCCGTGCAAGCCGTCGCGGATGAGGCGCAAGGCCTGGAGATGCTCGCCGAGCACTCCTTCACTGGACTTGAGCGGCTGAATTTTTTGCCAATCGGACGGAGACTTCACTGGCAGGTCGACGATCTTCGGCCCCTGCTGGGCATTACCGCTATACTGGATCTGAACGCCCCAGTCCTGAATGTGGTAGCAGGCTCGGGGATTCACTTTCATGAAGTCGAATTGGTACGCATTCTGGAAGCCCAGCATGCTGCCCGCCAAACCCTCTGGAGTGGCCTCGGTTTCGTAGAAGTGGCGCCAGAGGCTCCACGCCGGGCGATCGACCGACTCGCCACGCAGCGTTGCGTGCAGCCGTTCCCGGGGTGATAGACGTTCCGCCATTGGTACTCCCTCCTTCGGTGGTCTGGCGATCAGTATAGCACGTCGACTCCTGAGCTTCCCACAGAAATGGCCCTCCGATGCTTCGGGTCGGAGGGCCGTCCTTGCTAGGAGGGGAACGGGATGGCCAGCGACCGTCACCCCAAGGACGGCGTCGCTGACGTCGTTCAGGATAGGCGACCGGGGACAGACCGGACAGTGACGTCGGATACCGCCGTGGTGTGATCTTCATCACAGTTTTCCACAGTTTTCCGTCGACGGGGGCGCTCAGGCCGGTCAAATTGGATCGGGAAGAGGAAGCCGGTGGGGTGGGGCACCGTTGGGAATGCCCCACGCGGCTATCCTACGCGGCACGATGTTCGTCGTTGCCGCGGTCATTGCGTTCCCCACTCTGGCCGATCTCGCGTCGGACCTGCATGTAGCGCATGACGTCGCTCCGACTCAGCATACCGACGAGCTGTCCGTTCTGAACGACCGGCAACTGGTGCAGGTCGTCCTTGGTGAGGTCGCGCATGGCCTGGACGAGCGACTCGTCTGGCTGAGCGACGGTCAATCGATCCGCGCTGATCATCACGCTGCTGATTGGCGTGATTGGCCAGTTTTCCCGGGGCACGGTTCGCACCTCGGCGAGGGTAACCAGGCCAACCAGGTGGTCGTCGGCTTCAGTGACGACCGGTAAAGCCCGCAGATTGCGCGCCAGGACGTAGTTCTCGACGAAATCTTCGAGTGAGGCACGAGCCGGCACATCGGGCGGGTGGGGATTCATGACCGACGCGACGCGAACGTTTTTCAGATAGCCTTCGAGCTCGGCCTGCTGTCGGCTGCCAATGGCCGCGTTGTTCAGGAACCAGCCGATGAAGACGAGCCAGAGACCGCTCAAAAACGCGCCGGAGATCGCCAGAAACAGTCCGCCAAAGATGAGGAGATAGGCGAAGAACTGACCGACGCCAGTCGCGATTTGCGTCGCTTCACGGTAGCTCCCGGTGATCCCCCAAACAATGGCACGAAAGACACGACCGCCGTCCAGGGGAAAGCCGGGAAGCAAATTGAAGACTCCCAAAATGATATTGTAAAAGCCCAACGCGAGTAAGACGGCTTCGATTGGTGTTGCGACGACCCCGCGCAAGCCGAGGAAGAGGCCGTAGCTGACGACACCGATGACGAGGCTGGTCAAGGGGCCTGCCACTGCGATGAGGAACTCAGCCATTGGCGTATGTGGTTCCTCTTCGATGTCCGATACCCCACCAAAGACGAAGAGAGTGATGCTCCTGACTGGAATCCCTTTCGCCTTCGCGACGAGCGAGTGGCTCAGCTCGTGTAACAAAACCGATACGAACAGCAACAAAGTACTAATCGCGCCAATGATCCAATTGGTCAGCGTCGGCAAACGAGGGTAGATCGCCGGAAAAAAGAACACGGCGAGCGACCAGGTGAACAGAATGAAGATGATCAGCCAGCTCCAGTTGACGTCGATCTCGATTCCACGGATCCGGCCGAGGCGGAGCGAGTGATTGAGCATGGTTAACGCCTGGATTGCTGCTCGGGATGGAGCAGATGATAGAAATGCGCGACTGCTTCGGCGTAGGTGCCGTGCGTGCTAGCGAGGCGCTTCTGGGTGCCATTTTGCCCACGGACCAGAAAGAAGCGCTTATACTCGGTGGGCCAGCCGGCTTCGGTGACAACCAGTAAGCCGTGCTCGTTTTCAAGGTGATCCCGGTAGCTTGAAGGCGCCACGACCGGCTGGCTCGCGGCGACCGGCGGAGCCTTCTCGGCGCTTTCGGACGCCGCCGGGGCGGGGGGTGGCCGTCGAGGCGAGCGAGGGCGACGCGGTTCTTCAGTCATAGTATCCTCATCCTACGTTGGGAAAAATGGCATGTCGTGTTCTTCTTGCAAGATGTCTGCCAGGTTGCCGAGTAACGAGTGGCCACTTCGGAAAGGCCATTTGCTATACTCAAGCCAAGATTGCGATTTCTTGGAGGTCGACGCCATGGCCATCTCTCGCCCAAGCAACTACGTCTGGATCGACGGTGAGCTCGTTCCCTGGGATGCCGCCACCGTGCACGTGACTGCGCTCGGTTGGTCGACGATGGGGGCGGTTTTCGAGGGGGTGAGCGCCTACTGGAATCCGGAGAGCGAGCAGCTCTTTGGTCTGCAGCTCAGCGAACATTACGCACGCCTCTTGAACTCGATGAAATTGATGCGACTGCAATCGAAATTTACCGTGGGCGATTTGGTTCAAGCGTCGATCGAACTGCTGCGCGCGAACGATCTCCACGAAGACGCCCGGGTGCGGCCGCTGGCCTATCAGGCTGATGGCACCTGGTTTGGAACCCTCCTCGAAAGCGCGACGAGCATTGTGATAAGCACCGCGCCTTTCACCTCGGCGCTGGGAAAAGGACGAAAGCTGCGGGCGTGCGTGAGCTCGTGGGACCGGATCTCCGACAATCAAATGTCTCCCCGGGTCAAATGCATCTCGAACTACCAGAACAGCCGGATGGCTTTGATCGAAGCGACCATGCGCGGCTACGATCAACCGATTATCCTCAATCAGCAAGGAAAAGTAACCGAAGGCCCGGCCTCCTGCCTGTTCATCGTCCGCAACGGTGTGGCGATCACTCCCAGCCTGACCAGCGGGATCCTCGAGAGCATCACCCGGCAGAGCATCCTGCAATTTTGTCGCGACGTGCTCGGCATCCCGACTCAGGAGCGTGAGATCGATCGGACTGAGCTCTACATTGCCGATGAGGTCTTTTTCTGTGGGACCGGTGCGGAAGTCGTAAGCGTGGTCGCGGTCGACGATTACACCGTCGGCTCCGGAGAGATCGGCCCAATCACCTCGACGATCGAGGCGTATTATCACGACATCGTTCGCGGTCGGGAAGACCGCTACGACCACTGGCGCGTTCCGATTTACAGTCGGGTAGGCGAGCTAAGGTAAATTGGGAAGAGTTCCGAGCCGGGCGCCAACGATGCGTGGCTGGCCGCGCAGGAACTCGGCAGCCAGGAGGGGCTTTTTGCCGGCGAGCTGAAGCTGTTCGACGATCAGCGCGCCCTGACCGGTGGCAACTGCCAGGCCGGGCGGATGACCGGGCGATGCAGGGAGTAAGAAGGTTGTGCCCGGCGGCCGCGGGCCAGTCCAATCAGCCTGGGCCCGGACCGCGAGCAAAAGGAGCTGACGACCGTCCCACTCGGTTTGGCAACCTGGCCAGGGAGTCTGAGCGCGGCAGATGCGCGCGATTCGCTCGGCGGGAGTCGACCAATCGATACGGGCGTCTTCCTTGCGCAAGGGACGGCAGAAAGTCGCCTCGGCGTCGTTTTGATCCTTTGGGGTAATCGCCCCGGACTGCCAACGGGGAATCACGTCGACCAGCAGCTCGGCGCCGATTCGGGCGAGTCGGTCGCCCAGGGTCGCGGCAGTATCGTCGGCAAAGATCGGCGCGGTTACCTGGCTGAGGACCGGACCGGCGTCCATCCCCTGATTCATCAGCATGATCGAAACTCCGGTTTCGCTCAGCCCCTCGCGAATCGCCGCCTGAATCGGTGCGGCGCCTCGCAGCTTCGGCAGCAAGGACGGATGAACGTTGAGACAGCCAAGCGGCGGAAGATCGAGCACGGTCCGGCGGAGGATTTGACCGAACGCTACCACCACGATCAGATCGGGTCCAATCGCCCGCAAGGTGGCAAGCGCGTCCGGTGCGCGCAGCGTCGGTGGCTGGAGCACCGCCAATCCGGCGCGCACCGCCGCCTCCTTGACCGGTGGGGGACGGACCATACCGCCGCGTCCGACTGGTCGGTCGGGTTGGGTGACCACCGCGGCGACGTCAAAGCCGTGATCGAGTAAGGCCTGAAGCGCCGGGACCGCGAACTCCGGCGTGCCCATAAAGACGAGGCGCATCAGGAAGCCCTCGAATGGAAGATTCGGTTGACGAAGCTCTCGATATGAAGGCCGAGTCGCTCGAGGCGGATCACCCGGGCGTGCGGGCGGCCGTTTGCCAACGGGAGCGGGGCCGGAGCCGGGCCGATGATCGCCCAGCGGCGCAGGACGATGCGGATCGCCGCCCAAATGACCGCGGCGATTGGGACGCCAAAGATGGCGCCGGCAACTCCGGCCTGCTTGGCGCCGACCAGCAACGCCAAGAACACGAGTAATGGATGGATCCCAATACTTTCGCTCATCACTTTCGGGGCGATGATGTTCATGACCAGAATCTGCAAGGCGATCAGGGCGAACAGAATGATCAAGAGCTGGGTCGTCGGCAGTTTGCTGAATAGGGCAATGAGCAGCGGAACGACCGCGGCGAGGAGAGGCCCGATGAACGGAATGACCATAATCACCGCGGCGAAGAGGCTGGCGAGAAGCACGTAGTGCAGTCCCCCGATCTCCATGATCAGCGCCGTGCCAATTCCGAAGAAAGTGGCCTGAATCGCGGTCCCACGCAGAAATCCACCGAAACTTTGATCGATGCTGTAAGCAAATTGCCGCGCGTCGTCGGCGTAGGGGGCGGGAACCGCGGCGAGCAATTGCTGGACGAAGCGGTCGCCGTCGAGCGCGAGATAGAACGAGATGATCAGCATGACCGTAACGTCGAAGAGGGTGGAGGCGATTCCGCTGGCAACCAGGACGCTGTTCTCCAGGATGCGCGAGCCAAATTGGCTGGCTTGCTGTGCCAAGCTCGGCCCAGTGAGCACGTTGACGTCGATTGGAACGTTCCAGCGATTGAGTGTTCGTTGGAGTGCCCGCAGCCAGCCGGGAACTCCACTCACGAGCGTTGGCAACTGGTTAGCGAGTTGGGCGATCTGGGCGATCAAGAGCGGCATCACGAGAATGAGCACGACGACGAGGGCGACGAGTAGCACGAGATAAATCAGCGCCACCGCGCCAGCGTGTCCAACGGGTAGCTCGCGCTCGACAAAGCGAATGACTGGCAAAAGAATGAAGGCAAGGAGCCAGGCGAGAAAGAACAGAATAATGATGTCGCTGAAATGAACCAGAAGCTGCCAGATTTGGCCAGCCAGATACAGGGCCACGGCGAAAACTGCGAGAATGATCAAGGCCCGGAACCAGGTGCTTCGTTCCATCATACGGATATTTTACGAATTGTGGCAAGCCGCTGCAAGGGAGCGACTAGGCGACAACGCTTGTCCGACCGCTCCCATTGCTTGACAGGGACCGACCAGAGAGTAGGATAAGAGCACGAGCCGGTACCCCGGCCGATCATTTTTGGAATATGGAAGATCGTCTTTGAAACGATCACCGACGACGGAGGATTTTCAGATGGCGTCACGAATCGATCACTGGCGAGAGCTCGGCCAGCAACTGCGGATAGATAGCATTCGAGCGAGCACGGCGGCCGGCTCCGGCCATCCGACGTCGTCGATGTCGGCCGCGGATTTGCTGGCGGTGCTCGTCGACAAGTATCTGCACTACGATTTTCAGACGCCCCAGAATCCACACAACGATCACCTGATCTTTTCGAAAGGTCACGCTTCACCGTTGCTCTACGCGGTTTACAAGGCAACGGGCGCGGTCAGCGACGAAGAGCTACTCTCGTTCCGTAAGTTCGGGAGTCGGCTCCAAGGTCACCCGACGCCGTTGATTCCCTGGGTCGACGTCGCGACTGGCTCGCTCGGGCAAGGGCTTCCGATTGGCGTCGGGGTTGCCCTGGCCGGGAAGTACCTCGACAAGCTGCCCTATCGCGTCTGGGTGCTCCTGGGCGATAGCGAGATGGCGGAAGGCTCGGTCTGGGAAGCTTTTGACAAGGCTCAGTATTACCACCTGAACAACCTGGTCGGCATCCTCGACATGAATCGCCTTGGTCAGCGTGGCGAGACCGATCTGGGCTGGAACAGCGCGGCCTACACGGCGCGGGCCCGGGCGTTTGGCTGGCACGTCATCGACGTCGACGGCCACGATATCGCCCAGATCGACCGTGCTTATGCCGAGGCACTGGAAACGCGCGACGTGCCGACGTTGATCGTCGCCAAGACGATCAAGGGACGCGGTGTCTCGTTTCTCGAAAACAAGGAGAATTGGCACGGTAAGGCCTTGAGCGCCCAGCAAGCCGAGGCGGCGATCATCGAGCTTGGCGGAATCCGCCAGATCACGGTCGAAGTTCCGAAGCCGGAACCCTCGCCAGCCGTGGCGGGCCCGGAAAAGAAAGCGCCAAAGCTGCCGACATATCAGCTTGGCGCCTCGGTCGCGACCCGTCGTGCCTACGGCGATACCTTGCCGGCGCTCGGCGCGGCGCGGTCCGACGTCGTCGTGCTCGACGCGGAGGTTAGCAACTCGACCTATTCGGAAGATTTTAAGAAAGACTTCCCCGACCGTTTCTTCGAGATGTTCATTTCCGAGCAGCAGATGGTCGCGGCGGCGGTCGGCATGGGCGTGCGGCACCGGGTGGCGTTTGCCTCGACCTTTGCCGCCTTTCTGACCCGCGCCTACGACTTCATTCGGATGGCGGCGATCTCGCAGGCGAACATTCGCCTCTGCGGCTCGCACGCCGGGGTCTCAATTGGCGAAGACGGTCCCTCGCAAATGGCGCTTGAAGACCTGGCGATGATGCGCGCCATTCACGGCAGCACCGTGCTTTATCCGAGCGACGCGAACCAGACCGCGCACCTGGTGGCGGCCATGGCTGACCAGCCGGGGATTAGCTTCTTACGCACGACGCGCGCGAACACCACCGTGATCTACGCCGCGGATGACTCGTTCCCGATCGGCGGCAGTAAGGTCGTTCGGCAATCGGCAAACGACCGGGTCACCGTCGTCGGCGCCGGCATTACCCTCCACGAGGCACTCAAAGCGGCCGACCAGCTCCAAAAAGACGGCATTGCCATCCGGGTGATCGACGCGTACTCGGTCAAGCCGATCGACCGCGAGACCCTCTGGGCGGCCGCCGGAGCGACCGGCGGCCGGATCGTGGTGGTCGAGGACCACTGGCCGGAAGGCGGCCTGGGCTCGGCGGTCGAAGAGGCCTTTACGATCAGCGCCGGCTGGCAAAATCCCTCGGCGCTCAAAATCAGTCACCTGGCCGTCCAGGGCATGCCCGGCTCCGGCCAACCCGCCGAATTGCTCGACGCGGCCGGTATCAGCGCCCGTCACATCGTCGATGCGGTGAAGAAGCTGGCGTAATATTTGACCTTCCGTCGCCCTTTGAGAGAGGGTTAGGGTGAGGGCTGCCTGTTAGCTTTATCGGCGATGGCAGCCCATCGCACCTTAATGCAACCGCGTCTCCACACGATTTCTGCCTCACTGGAGTATGCCAATCCGAGTTCTCGGCGTGGGAGGCAACAATGCGTTGCATGCCCTTGCCGACCTGGGTGGAGAAGATCTAACCGGGGCGCTCGCGATTGTTGAGGTTGGCAGGACGCGTCTCCACCGACCGCCAAGAAAGCTAAGTTAGAAAACCTGTCTTTACCCCCTGACCCCGCTTTCGTTCCAAGGTCGCTTAGCTCTCCGCACTACCTTTGACAATCCCTTTGTCAGGGTTTATACTTCCATTTGTAAAGATTAGATAGCACGGGATAAGCCGGGAAGGCAGGGTAGACGATGGATCCGCGCGATGCGTTGTTCATCATTAGCGTTGCTTCGCGCCTCGTCGAGATGCACCCGAGTACCCTTCGCAAGTACGAGAGTTGCGGCTTGCTCGAACCATGTCGGATGAGTGGCCGCTTACGGTTGTATTCCCCCGAGGACATCGCGCGGCTTCGCCAAATCAAGGTGCTTGTCGAAGAGCGTAGCTTCAACCTCGCCGGGGTGAAGCTTGCCCTGGCGCTCACCGCGCAGATCCGTGAGCTACGTGAGCTGACCGACGGAACGGCAGATCCGGACAAGCTCTGTCATGAGGTTCGGGCGCGCTGTGCCCAGATGCTCAACCTCCTCGGTGCTGGCTCGTCTGATGATGAGCCAGGCGCTGATCGCCATCCGATGACGCGTCGTAACTGAAACCTTTCTGGTTCCTCCGTCGTTTTAACGTAGGGACGGGCAAACTCGACTGGCATAAACCGCCTAACCAGGTAGGGGCTGGTCAGAAGTGAGGAAAATACCTGATGAATGACGAGAATCGGTCCAATACCGAACAGAATGAGCATAAGTGGGAGATCCCGGAGGTTCTACCGATTCTTCCGCTCAAGGATACAGTGATTTATCCTTACACCGCCGCGCCCCTCGCGGTTGGCCAGGAACGCTCGCTGCGACTGATCGAGCACGTCGTCGCGGGGAATCGGCTGGTTGGCCTGGTCGCGGTGAAGGATTCTAACGCCGAGCGGGGAGAGCCAGAGAATTCGTATACGGTCGGTAGTCTCGCCCGGATCGATCAGGTGCTCCGAATTCCGGACGGCACCGTTCGCTTGCTGGTTCGTGGTCTCCAGCGCATTCGGGTCAAGGAATACGTCGAGCGCGAGCCATTCCTGACCGCGCACGTCGAGGAGATGCCGGAGACGATCGAAGAGGGCGTTGAGATTGAAGCGCTGCTCCGAAACTCCCAGACTCTCTTCCAAAAGCTGGTCGGACTTTCGCCGACGTTGCCAGACGAGCTGGCGACGGCAGTGATCAATCTCGAAGATTCCCTGCAGGTCGTTTACTTCATTGCCAACAACCTGCGGCTCGAGCTGATCGAGCGCCAGGAGCTGCTTTCGATTGATTCATTGAAGAGCAAGCTGGAATGGCTGACCGGCGTGCTGACCCGCGAGCTCGAAGTCCTCGAGCTGGGGAAGCGGATCCAATCCGAAGCACAAGATCGCATGACCAAGGCCCAGCGCGAATACTACCTGCGCGAGCAGCTCAAAGCGATCCGTAAGGAGCTGGGCGAGATCGAAGATGAGCAGACCGAGAACGACGGGCTGCGCGCGAAGATCGAGGCAGCGAACCTGCCGGAGGAAGCTCGGAAGGAAGCGGAGCGCGAGCTGTCGCGCATGGAGAAGCTGTCGCCCGCGTCGCCCGAGCATTCGGTGATTCGCACCTATCTGGACTGGCTGACCACGTTGCCGTGGAACACCAGCGTCGGCGGCGAAATCGACATTGCCAGGGCACGCCAGATTCTCGACGAGGATCACTACGATCTCCAGAAGATCAAGGCCCGAATCCTGGAATATCTGGCGGTCCTGAAGCTGCGCAACGAGCGCACCGAAGACGGCGACGTCGACGAAGAGCATCGCGAGCCAATCCTGTGCTTCGTGGGGCCACCGGGGGTCGGGAAGACCTCGCTGGGGCACTCGATCGCGCGCTCGATGGGGCGCAAGTTCGTGCGGATGTCGCTGGGTGGCGTGCGCGACGAGGCCGAGATTCGCGGTCACCGCCGAACCTACATCGGCGCGATGCCGG
>DATLSK010000069.1:0-3299 GCA_035534155.1 Chloroflexota bacterium
AATTACCACATCAGCGGTCGCTAGCACGCACGCATCGGTTGTCGCACGGTATTGCCCCCGATTCACCGCTTCGACGATGCGTTCACCAGGCACATCAGGCACCGGACTGCGGCCGGCGTTTAACGCCGCGACCCGAGACGGATCGATGTCGACTCCGATCACCGAATAGCCGGCGTCGACCAAATCGATCGCTTCTGGTACGCCCACGTATCCTTGTCCAAATACGACCAGACGCGCCCGACGAGTCACAATCCGCTCGGCCAACCGCTGAGCTGTCGAATCCATCGAGACATAGTCGGGAATGAGGGACGACATGCGGTAAACTCCCAGCCCTTACTTGGCTGCCAGTCGATAGAATTGCCGAGCGTTCTCTGACCAAAACTTGCGACGGGCAGTTTCGGTTTGGTTAGCCAGAAGGGTGTCGAGTGTTTCTACCCAGCGTCGGTAGGTTGCCGCCTGCAAAACGACCGGCCAGTCGCTGCCGAACATGACGCGGTCTTCGCCAAAGCTTGTCCAAATGTGCTGGACATAAGGTTCCACATCGGCAATCGACCAGTTCTGATGATCGGCCTCAGTCACCATTCCACTGATTTTGCAAGCGACGTTTGGCAGCGCCGCCAGCGCTTGGATCTGCTCTCGCCATGGATCTTGCAAACCGTCGCGAATTGCTGGTTTTGCAACGTGATCGAGAACAAAGGCAGTTTCCGGACAGCGACGCACCAATTCGACCACGCTGGCCAATTGCCGGTGTTGAATACAAATGTCGAACGACAAGCCGAACTCGGGGAGACTCTGAACCGCTCGGACAAAGTCGGCACGGAGACAGAAGTTGGGATCTGGCTCGGACTGAATCAAACGCCGGACCCCTTTCATCGACGTTCCGAGATTCCGTAGCGCCGACAGGAATGAGTGCGACCGGTCGCCATCCTCGAGCGGCGCCCAGGCCACGATTCCCTGTACCAGGGGATCTTCCCGCGCCACGCTGGCGATCCATTCGGCTTCGAGCAGACCGTAAGCCGGCTCGACGTCAACCTGGACGTAGACAAGTCCTTCGACGCCGAGGCCACTCGTCTGCGAGCGGTAGTCGGTGACGGTATAAGGTCGCTCGAGAATTGAATTACCGTCCAGCCAAACCATCCGAAAGCGACTGGGATCCCAAAGGTGAACGTGCGAATCAATAACCGGAACCGTCGGCATGGGATCATCCTCCATTCGAAGAAATGAGTGATCGGAGAAAATCTAAACCAGAGTGAGTCGACCGCGGCGACGAGGTCGCAGCATCGGCCAGGGCGCGCTGTGCGAGCGACTGGCAGCGATCGACCAAGAGAGTAGCGGCTTCCCGAGGTGTTCGGTCTCCTCGCGCCACCGCGCGCACCGCATCGGCAAAAGGCAAAGCCGCCTCGACGTCGCAGGTCACCAGCGTGGGAGGGCCAGGATAGCCGGTGCCGGCATAAGCGATGGCACGCGACGGATCACCACGGGCATTCAAGGCCAGAAACCCATAGTTTGGGTCTTCGTCCCAGAATGGATCCTTATTGACGTACGCGTAGGGCGGAACGACACCTCCGGCGCCTGCCCGGGCCAGGTCGCGGAACGCGGCCGGTCGAAGCCACGCCTCCAGCACCGCCGCGGCCAAGTTCGGCGCCTTTCCTACTTTGCTGACAATCGCCAGATCGCTCGCCGCCGCGGTGAGCCAGCCTTTCGGACCGGCGGGCGGAGGCAAGACCAGCGTCGTTTCGCGGAAACTCGGATCGCGTGACGCGATCTGACCGTACAAACCGCCGGGGTCAAACATTTGTGCCACCTGTCCGGAAAGGAATGCGTTGATTGCTTCCTCGGCAGTCCAGTCGATGGCGCCTGGTGGCGCAAGCTGGGTTCCCTGGGCGTCGCGGTAGAGCGCGGCCAGGGCAGTCAAACCGGCCTCGGCCGTCGTGGGATCCAGAGCTATCTTAAAGCCGAGAGGATCAAACGGGACCGTACCATAGGCCGATAAGACCAACCGCCCGAACGACTCGGTCGCATTATCCATCGGTAAAGCAGTCCCCCAGCCGAACGTTCTGGTTGTCGCGTTCAGCAGACGCGATGCCGCTTGCCGAGCGTCGTCGAACGACTTCGGCAGCGGGATGCCCTTAGCCGCGAATTCGTCCTGGCGGACCAGCCAACCTGGCCCTCGGCTCAGCAATGGGACTGCCCAGGCCGGGATCGGATCGTTCGCCGAACGATCTTCAAACGGACCGGCGGCGGCAAGCGAGCGCAATGGTGAAAAAAGCTCGCCATTCAATCCGGTGATCTGCTCCAGAAATGTCCGAAGGTCGAGTAAAAAACCGCGGGCCGCCAGGGGGGCGAAATCGAAATCGCCGACAATCGCCAGATCCGGCAATTGATTCGCGGCCGCGGCGCCGCTCAGTTTCGCCTGTAAAGTACTCGCTGAAACGGAGTGGACGGACAGATTCACGTGTTGCTGACGCGCTGCTTCGGTCACCTGCTGGTCCAACAAATTCTGGATGGCCGGCAGTGGCTGCTCGCGAACCAGGACGGTGAGGTCAGGACGAGGTCCAGTCGTGCTCGGTCGACAGCTTAGCAGTCCCACCCCGGCCGCGCCGGCGAAAGCTGCGAGCACACGGCGTCTGGAAAGCTGAGGCGTCGGCAATCGCGATGGATTCATCTTCACGCTGCCGATGATACCACATCGCCTCGTGTCGCCGGCCCGAGGGAAGAGGAGATCACGGTATCAAACCGGGTCAACGCTCCCTGCCGTCCGTCAGAACGACAGGGAGCGTTGACCGGCGGAGAAACTAGCCTTTCACGCTACCGAGAGTGAGACCACTGAGCATGAACCGCTGGGCAAAGCTATAAAGAACGATGACCGGGATAGCCATGAGGAGAGCCGCGGCCATCAATTGCCCCTGGGGATAGGAATCACCAAAGATCATCTGCGCCATGCCGACCGGCAAGGTCAAGTTCCGGCCGCTCTGGAGCAGAATGTAGGCAAGGAAGAATTCGTTCCAGGCATTGGTCACCGCGAACAACGTCACCGCGAACAACGCCGGCACCGACAGCGGCAAAATCAGGTAGAAGAACGTTTGGACACGGTTTGCGCCGTCGATCACCGCCGCTTCCTCGAGCTCCTCGGGAATGGACCGATAGTAGCTCATCAGCAGCCAGCACGCGAAAGGAATCAGGCTGCTCGGATAGGCGATCTCCAGGGCCGTTAACGTGTTGACCAGATGCAGATACGCCATGATCTGATAGAGCGGAATCAGCATGGCGACGCCCGGCATCATGTAGGTCAAGAGCAG
>DATLSK010000070.1:0-18986 GCA_035534155.1 Chloroflexota bacterium
CATGTCGCCCGAAGAAAGAGCGAATATTGGTAATCTCCCGGGAGGCACCGGCTTGTTCGGGCTTATCGCCACCGAGCAACGGATTATTCGCGTGCCACGGATCGCCGACCACCCTCGATCAATTGGCTTTCCAGCAAACCACCCGCCGATGACTAGCTTTCTCGGCGGCCCGATTTCTCGGAACGGCAAGGCTTACGGCAACCTTTACTTTACTGATCGCCAAGGAGCCGAAGAGTTTACCAGCGCCGACGAGGAGATTCTCCATTTGTTGTGCGAGCAAGCTGCTCTGGCAATTGAGAACACCGAGCGGTTTGCGAGCCTCCGCCGAAGCGAGCGCGCAATTCGGGCCCTCTTTGAAGCCAGTCGCACCCTGGCATCGCTCGACGAACCCGCGGCGGTCCTCGAGCAAACGGCCCAGGAAGCGCGGCGAATTCTCACGGCCGACGTGGCCGGCCTTTGCTTGCGCGAGACCGGCGGCAAGACGCTGCGCTGGTCCTTCGTTGATGGAAGTAGCTCCGGCTTCGACCACGATGCGTCGATCCAGATCGACAATAGCATTGCCGGTCAGGTTATCGTCACCGGGCAACACTTTGTATCGAGCGATCTCTCTAGCGAGGGAGAGGCCGCACCCGCCAACCGCTTTCTGTCGCTCGAAAAGGTTCGCTCGGTCGTGGTCGTGCCACTCGGTGCGGCGAAACCGTCGCGGGGCGCGCTGATGGTTGGCTGGCGAAGGCCCGGGGATCCGCCGGAACAAGCCTCTGAAATCCTCGACCAACTCGCCGACCGGGCGGAGCTGGCTCTTGCGCGTGCCGAGCTACACGCACGCGAACAGGTCGCGTTACACCAGAGTCAGGTCGAAAGGTCAAGCCTTGAAGCGATCTTCGACAGTATGACTGACGCCGTGTTGACGACCGACCTGGACGGGCGAATCGTCCGCATGAATCGGCGCGCCTACACCTGGGCTGGTCGCGCCGCCGCGGACGTCACCGGCCAGCGCGTTTCAGACGTTTTTCAGCTCGTTGACGAAGTCGGTCAAACCCAGTCGACCGCCGATCTTCGATCTCCCGACCTCGAAATCACCCTGATTCGTTCTGATGGTGAGCGAGTCCCGGTGGAGCGAGTCATCTCGCGGATAACCGGCACCGATGGCCAAACCCTCGGCACCGTGCAGGTGATCCGCGACCTACGGCCCCAACGCGAGGTCGAGCAATTGAAAGCGAACATTGTTTCGCTCGTATCGCACGAGCTCCGAACTCCCCTGTCACATATCAAGGGGTACGCTTCCTCACTGCTGCAACCTGACGTCCAATGGGATGCCGAAACTCAACGCGATTTCATCGCCAGCATCGATCGCCAAGCGGATCGTCTGGCGCGACTAATCTCGGATCTCCTCGAGATCTCGCGACTCGACGCGGGCGGCACGGCCACCATGGAACGGATTCCAATCGCGGCGACCGCGCTCGTCGAGCGCGGCATTCGCCAGGCCGAACCGAACGCTCTCGGCCATCCGATCGAGACGATTATTCCGGCTGATTTGCCCCTGGTCTTCGCGGATGCCAGTCACATCGAGCGGGTCTTGAGCAATCTCATCGAAAATGCCGCGAAGTATTCCCCGAGCGGCTCCACGATCACCGTGGAGCTCGCCGCGCGCCCGGAATCCGTGGTATTCGCGGTCCACGACCGTGGGACCGGTCTGACTCCAGAAGAAATGAGCCACCTCTTCGAACGCTTTTACCGATCGCCGCGCGTCAAGCATCGCACCCCGGGGACTGGCCTCGGTCTGGCAATTTGCCGCGAGATTGTTCAGGCGCATGGTGGTAAGATTTGGGCAGACACCGTCGAAGGCGAAGGAAGTAGCTTTCGGTTTTCATTACCGCGTACAGGGTGAGAGTGAAACGTGAAAAAGCCGCGCGTGTTGATCGTTGACGATGAGCCCGAAACGTTGAAGTACGTCGGGGCCAATCTACGTGCTCGTGGCTACGATGTCGTTACCGCCTCTGACGGCAGCGAAGCCCTGAAACGGCACGACGAAGACATCTTCGATCTCATTCTACTGGATATTACAATGCCCGGCCCTGACGGATTCGCCGTGTGCCAGAAGATCCGAGAGCAGACCAGCGTGCCGATTATCATGCTTTCGGCGCGCGGCCAGGAAAAGGATAAGGTCAAGGCCCTTGACCTCGGCGCCGACGATTACATCACCAAGCCGTTCGGCATCGAAGAATTGCTGGCACGTGTCCGGACCGTCTTACGCCGGAGCCAGCAAGACGTTGCCCCCAACGCACCATTCACGACCGGCGATTTAGTCATCAATTTCGCCGAGCGGCGGGTCACTCGCGGCGGTCAATCGATCAAGCTGACGCCGACCGAATACGATCTTCTCGTTCAGCTCGCTCGCAGCGCTGGCAAGGTTCTCAGCCACACGGTGTTGCTGCAGCGCGTTTGGGGGCCGGAATACGGTGAAGAGACCGACTATCTCTGGGCATACGTCCGACGTCTACGGCGGAAGATCGAGGAAGATCCCGACCATCCGCATTACATTCTTACCGAGTCCGGGTTTGGCTACCGTCTGAACGCCGAGTGACCAGCCGTCGCGGGCCCGCTAACCGCGGGGAAACACCTGTATCCGTTGGTTGACGGTGTCCGCGACGTAGATCTTCCCACTCGTGTCGACCGCGACACCGTCCGGATGCTGGAACTGCCCCGGACCAATGCCAAATTCGCCCCACTGGGCCAACGGCTGTCCGGACGGAGATAACTCCTGAATCCGGTGATTGTTTTGGTCCGCGACGTAGACGTTCCCCTGGGCATCAACGGTAATTCCCTCCGGGTCATCGAACTGGCCCGGCCCGGCGCCATGTTCTCCCCATTGAGCAATCGGCTGACCATCTGCCGACAGTTTTTGGATCCGATCGTTGTTGGAATCGGCAACGTAGATGTTGCCTGCCTGATCGACCGCGACGCCATCTGGATTCTTGAATTGACCGGGTCCCTGGCCAAGGTCCCCCCATTGGGCAATTGGCTGCCCTTCCGGTGAGAGCTTCTGGATTCGATCGTTCGTACGATCGGCAATGTAGATATTTCCCGATTGATCGATCGCGATTCCGTGCGGATCACGGAACTGTCCAGGCCCCTTGCCCTTGCTACCCCATTGACTGAGGGGCTGGCCGGTGCTCGAGAACTTCAAAACCCGATTGTTTAATGTGTCCACGACGTAGACATCGCCCTGTCGGTCAATGGCGATAGCGTGCGGTCCCTCGAATTCGGCTGGTCCTCCACCGAAGGTGCCCCAATGGCCGATCACCTCGCCTGTCGGTGAAAGCTCCTGAATCCGATTGTTTTCGGTGTCCACGACGTAAACGTTCCCGTGCGGATCAACCGTGACTGCCTCCGGCCGCTCGAATTGACCGAGAATCGAACCTGGCGTTCCCCACTGATCCAAAGGCTGTCCGGTGGGCGTCAATTTCTGGATTTGCTCGGTGAACGCGTCGGCAACGAAAACGTTCCCTCGGCCATCGACGACCAAGCCAGCCGGATCCCTGAACTCCCCGGGACGAATACCGGCTCGTCCCCAGCGCGCCTCGACCCGCCCGAGCGGTCCGAACTTGAGAATTCGGTGATCTCCGGTGTCACTCACGTAGACGTTTCCCTGTCGGTCAACCGCTACGCCTGCAGGGTGACTGAGCTGGTCGACGCCCTGGCCGTGCCACGCGGCGAGCGCAATACCCTGCGCTGAGAATTTCTCGATCCGATCGTTGCCTCGATCGGCGACGTAAACGTTTCCCTGGTCGTCAACGGCGATACTGGTCGGATTATCGAACTGACCGAGGCCGCTGCCTTTCGTGCCCCAATGAAGCAAGGGCTTGCCACTCGCATCGAAGACTTGAATGCGGTTATTACCGGAATCGGCAACGTAAACGTTCCCCTGGCGGCCAAGGACGATCCCGAGCGGGTCATTGAATTGGCCAACCGCGTCGCCAGCACTGCCCCACTGGGTCAGCGGGGCACCGGTCGGCGATAGCTCCTGGATACGGTTGTTGCCCGAATCAGCGACAAACATGTTTCCGGCTGGATCGACCGCGATTGCCGCTGGTATCAGGAACTGGCCCGGTTTCGTTCCGGCGATTCCCCAGGCCGCCAAAAACTCGCCCCCGGTCGTCAGCTTTTGAATACGGTAGTTCAGTGAGTCCGCGATGTAGATGTTGCCCTGCGCATCCAAAGACACGCCCATCGGCAAATTGTAGGTTCCGTGTGGTGTCCGGCTGCCGGCGAGGATGGACCACTGCCCGCTTTGCGGAATGGCCACTGCTGACGAAGCCGCGGTCGCCGGGGTGGCGCCTCCGCGAGCCACGGTCGTTTGCGCCGAAGTCGAAGACGAACGAGGGCTGGTCGAGTTTCCAACGGCAGCCACGCCTGGGCTGGCGGTTGGCAAACGAGCGGGGGCCAAGCCGGTCGACAAAGCCGCGCCCGCGGCGCGAGAAACGGTGGTTCCGGTCGGGACGATCGCCGAGCCCGTTGGCGATGCCCCTCGCGACAGGGCGAAAACGCCGACCGCGACGAGCGCGACCACGCAAATTCCCGCGACACCAATCATCCAAGGTCGTACGGCGCGGGACACGGGACCGGCTGAGCCCTTTGGGGAGGATTCTGACTCAGCATGGCTGTTCCCGACCGGCGTTACTGGAATCGAGGCTCCGCTGCGACTGCTTCCGAGGACGTTCGACGGGACCGGTGTTGGGACAACCGGACGCGACGCCGACAACGACGGAGGTACGGACGACTGAGCGATCGTTTCGTCAAAACGAGCCAGCACGGTCCCATCACTAGCCGTCCCAGACAAGACCGCGCCCAGTGCCCGAGCCATCTCCTTGGCATTCTGATAACGTCGGTCGGGATCTTTGCTGAGCCCAATCGCCAGAACCTGCTGCATGGTCGAAGGAACGTCGTTGCGCACCGTTTCGATTGGCGGCGGGTCCGCGGTCATCTGCAGATTGAGGACCTTCCAGGGTGTCTCACCGTTGAAAGGGGGTTGACCGGCGAGCATTTCGTACAGTGTTACGCTAAGCGCGTAGAGATCCGAACGTACGTCGGCCCTTTCGCCGCGAGCCTGTTCCGGTGACATATAGCGGGGAGTACCAACGTAAACGGCCGACTGAGTAAGCGTACTCGCGGTAACGTCCTTTGCGATGCCGAAGTCCATCACCTTCAAGAAGCCAGCGCCGGTCACCATGAGATTATGCGGCTTGATGTCGCGATGGATGATCCCATGCTCGTGCGCTTCCGCCAACGCCTGGAGTGTCTGTTCGGTGTAGTCCACCGCTTCCGGAATCGGCAGTTGTCCGCGGTTTTGAATGATCTGCGCCAGGGTCAATCCCTGAACGTACTCCATGATGATGTAATGAATCGAACCGTCCTGACCGGCATCAAGAACGCGAACGGCGTGCGGATCCGCCATCGCCTGCGCGACCTGGGCTTCGCGCAGAAAGCGTCGAACGACGTTGGGGTCGCGAGCGAAGTGCTCGTGCAGGACTTTAATCGCGACGACGGTATTGCTGCGCAAATCGCGCCCAATGTACACGTCCGCGAAGCCGCCCGCCCCGACCAGCTCGAGCATCCGGTAAATGCCGTTGAGTGTCTGGCCTTCCATCTGGGTATTCCCTCCCCCTTGCCCAGGAAATTGTACTCAGCCAGTCGGGCGTTGGGAAGAGATCTTTCAAAGCGAGGGTGGGCAATGAGGGATTCGAACCCCCGACCGCACGGATGTAAGCCGTGTGCTCTAACCAGCTGAGCTAATTGCCCATGGAGCTTAGTAACCATGATAGCAGACTGCCCAGAACGACGCAAACGCGCTCCGAGACCAGCACCTTTCGTGATATAATCCGCGCGGCAGCGACGTATCGTCGTCGTTTGCAAATTCGCGTGTCCGAGTGGCGACTCGGCGTCGAGCGAAATCCTGCTTTACAGATGGGAAGGGTACGCATGCTCATCATTCCGTCGATTGACCTCAAAGACGGCGCCTGTGTGCGATTGTACCAGGGAGATTACGACCGCGTCACCGTCTTTTCGAACCACCCGGCCGACGTGGCGCGACGCTGGGAAAACGAAGGCGCCCGCTGGTTGCACGTCGTCGATCTCGACGGCGCCTATTCGGGCGAGCCGCGCAATCAGCAAGCGATTGCCGATATCGTCCACGCGGTCAGCATGCCGGTTCAAATGGGAGGCGGTCTCCGCTCGATCGAGGCCGTGGACAATGTGTTGAAGCTGGGCGTTCGCCGAGTAGTGATCGGGACCGCCGCGGTGGAAGACCGTACCCTGTTCGCTCATCTCACCCAGCGCTGGCCGGGACAGATCGCGGTCGCAATCGACGCCCGCGACGGCATGGTCGTTACCCGGGGCTGGCGGCAGGCGACCGAGGTCCGCGCGAAGGATCTCGCTCAGGAAGTGGTGAGCCTCGGCGCGGCGTCGATCATTTATACCGACGTCGAACGAGACGGCACTCTCACCGAGCCCAATTACACGGCTACCGCGGAAATCGTGTCCGGGGTTTCCGCTCCGGTGATCGCGTCCGGTGGCGTTGCCACCGTCGAGCACCTGCGCCGATTGGAAGCCGTGGGCGTGGCTGGCACGATTGTCGGGCGAGCACTTTACACCGGGGCAATCCATCTGGCCGATGCCCTCGCGTTGGATGATTGAATCTATAACCGTATAGTTATACGCCGAGGAAGTTGCGCATGCTCACCCGTCGGATCATTCCGTGTCTCGACGTCACCGCTGGCAGGGTCGTGAAGGGAATTGAGTTCGTCCAATTGCGGGACGCGGGCGACCCAGTGGAAATGGCGGCGATGTACAACGCCGAAGGTGCTGACGAGCTCGTTTTCCTCGACATCACCGCGAGCTCAGACCACCGCGAGACAATGGTGGACGTGGTCGAGCGGACCGCCGACCAGGTCTTCATTCCGCTCACGGTTGGCGGGGGCATCCGCAGCGTCGAAGATGTGCGCCGGATGCTTAAAGCCGGCGCGGACAAGGTCGCAATGAACTCGGCGGCCGTGGCAAACCCGGCTCTGGTTCGCGAAGGCGCCGACCAGTTCGGTAGTCAATGCATCGTCGTCGCGATCGACGCCCGCCGAGTGGTCAGCGCGAGCGAGCCAAGCTGGGAAGTTTACACCCACGGAGGACGTCGGCCGACCGGGATCGACGCGGTCGTCTGGGCACGTGAAGTGGCCACGCTCGGGGCTGGCGAAATCCTGCTGACCTCGATGGACGCTGACGGCACGAAAGCGGGCTACGACTTGGCTCTGAACGCGGCGGTCTCAGCCGCGGTACCGATCCCGGTCATCGCCTCCGGCGGGGCGGGCACTCTCGCCCACCTGTACGACGCCCTTTCGATTGGCTGCGCCGACGCTGTGCTCGTGGCGTCGATCTTCCACTACGGCGAATTCCGGATTCGCCAGGCAAAAGAGTATTTGGCCAGTCGCGGCATCCCGGTCCGCCTTGACTGAGTCTGCCAAGGAGTTTCGATGTACCGCCGTGGCGTCATTACCGATGAAATTTCGCAAGACCTGGACGTCGTCTTAGAGACCGCGAAACGTTTCTCTCTCGAAGGGCTAGAAATCCGGACGATCTGGAACACGCGGGTCGACCAGCTCGACGACGCGGCGGTGCGCCGCCTGCGCGAAGCTGTCGACGCGGCCGGCCTGATTATTTGCGGGGTCGCCCCGCCTTTCTACAAGTGTGACATCGACCGGCCGGCGGAACGTGCCGAACACCTCGAAATTCTGCGCCGGTCAATCGACGTCGGTCAGCGTTTAGGGACGAATCTGATCCGAACCTTTACCTTCTGGCTTACTCAGCCGGTGGCCAACGTCTGGGATCGACTCGTCGCGTACTATCAGGAGCCGGCCGAGATCGCGCGCACCAGCGGCGTCGTCCTCGCGGTTGAAAACGAGCATTCCTGTGAAGTTGGGACCGGCCATGAGCTCGCTCATTTCTTAAGCCTGCTCGATCGGCCGGAGGTCAAGGCTCTCTGGGACCCGGGTAACGCCTTCCACGCTAGCGAAACCGAACGGGCTTACCCAGATGGCTATCTGGCCGTGCGCGACCGAATCGTCCACGTGCACCTGAAGGATGCCGTGCGCGAGCCAGGCGCCGCGAAAGCGCAGCACGCTCCGATTGGCGAAGGTCAGGTCGGCATTGCCGAACAACTCAGCGCGCTCGTTCGCGATGGCTATAATGGCTTCGTGTCTCTCGAAACTCATTGGCGTCCCGAGGCAATTGACGAAGAGACAATGCGGCTCCCTGGCGGCCAGCTATTCTCGGAAAAGGCGGCCGGCGCCACGATCTACTGCTTGAAGAACTGGGATCGTATACTTGCCGATCAGCGAGAGTGAGGATAAACAGACGTGATCAACGGCGTCGAAATCAAGAAGCTCGTGACCCATACCGACGAACGCGGCTTCTTTCGCGAGATCATCCGGGTGACCGACGAATTCTTTAGTGAAGGCTTTGGTCAGTGGAGTCACAGCCTGATGTTTCCCGGGAGCGCTAAGGCCTGGCACATTCACCGTCGCCAGATCGATTGGTGGTACGTACCAATCGGAACCTTGAAAGTCGCCCTCTATGATACCCGTGAAGACTCGCCGACCCATGGCGAGCTCCAGGAACTGTTCCTGGGGGAAAACGCCGAATCCGTGGTTCTGCGGATCCCGCCGGGCGTCGCTCACGGCTGCAAAGCGATCGGCGGGACCGCGCACCTATTTTACGTAACCTCGCGTACGTACGATCCCCAAGATGAGGGCCGCATTCCGCACGACGATCCGACCATTGGCTACGACTGGACGGCGGGACCGTCGATCAAGTAGCAGGCTGCCGATAGGCAGATGAACCGGGGAAGCGGGACACCGCCCCCGGTCCCCGGATCGGTTGCCCCCGGGTTCTTACTCCCAGGGCAAGCCGAACAAGGCGTATCCGGGGCGCGCGAGATCCGCGGGCTCGTTCACCCGGAGGAAACCATCGCGCCGCGCTAGCGCGGTACTGATCGCCCACTTGGACAGGTTCTGAACCTTCTCCATTCCTTCGAGCTCTTCGAGCGAAAAGAACCCGGCGCCGGTAATCTCGTCGCCATCGGCGCGCGGTTCGCCTCGAATCGCAGTGAGTCGAAACACGACATAAACATTGGTACTGGGCGCCCCAACCGAGTGGCGCAAGCCGAGCACGTTTTCGACCTGCGCTTCGACCCCGGCCTCTTCGTAAACCTCGCGTATCACCGCATCGTGAATCGATTCGTCGTGCTCGCAGTAACCGCCCGGAATCTGCCACCAGCCGCGTCGCGGCTCCTGCCCACGTCGGATCAAAAGCGCCTTACCATCCTGAATAACCACGCCGCCGACGCCAATGCTAAAGTCGCCAAAAAATACGAAATCGCAGGCCGGACAGCTTGGTCGCGGCCGGCCACCATTCGGTTGCATGACAAGTTCAGTCGTACACTTTGGACAATACTTCATGGCATTCCTCGTTTAGGCTGGACCCTTGGTCCGATTGCGAACCGCTCAATTACCGCTCTTCCCGGCCACCTGGCGAGTCCGAGAGTAGTGTAGCATCGTTCGGAAAGACAAGCCACGCCTAGCCGCCAAAGCCTAAGCGGCGTTCGCGCAAGCTGACGTGGCCTCGGCTCGCGATAATGACGTGGTCGATAACTTCAACGTCCAGAAGCTGCCCGGCTTCGACGATCAGCTTGGTCACCCGAATGTCCTCCGGAGACGGCGTGGGATCGCCCGATGGATGGTTGTGGACAACGGCAATCGCCGCGGCATTTTCGCGAATCGCTGCCTTGAAAATCTCGGCAATGCGAACCGTCGACTGATTCAAACTTCCGGTGTAGAGCGTCCGAATTGCCAGCAAGCGGTTTTTCGTATCCAGCAGCAGAATTCGGAGCTGTTCCTGTTCGAGCGGTGCCATGTCCAATTGAACGAGGCGAGCGATATCCTCAGGACTCGCGATTTTTGGCTTCTCAGTCAGTTGTTCTTCGACCAGCCGCTGCGCAATCGCCAATGCTGCTTTGAGCTGAGCGACCTTCGCCGGCCCAAGGCCATGACGCTGAGAGAGCTCTTGCGGCGACACCCGAGCCAGGCCACTCAATCCGTTGTATTCCCGTAGAAGATCTCGAGCGAGATCGGTGACCATCAGACCGACTGCTCCGGTTCGGAGCAAAATTGCCAACAACTCCGCGGTCGAAAGCGCGGCTGGACCGCGTTCGAGGAGTCGCTCCCGAGGCCGCTCGGCCGGATCGAGATCTTTCAAAGTGGTTGGCGGCGAGTTGTCGAAAGTCAGCGCGGTTTCGGCTAACTTTCGTCGGGCTGGCATGGCACCTCAAAATCCTCGTCAACGATATTCAGTTTGCCCACCGGTGCAACGTCGAGACAACCGCGCAAAAAACTCCAGCCTGACAGAAGACGCGGTCTCGATTGTACGAAATCCGAGGCGTCGCCGGCAATTGCAGACGCTCACCTAACCCTGACAGCCTATCGGGTCACCTGAGCGTGGCTTGACCATCCGACGAAATGGACGGACTCACGCCCAACGACATGAGCCAGCGACGGGAGAGCGCGGTCACGACTTGTCGATACTCTGCTTTGTCCGAGGGTTCCAGCCACTCGGCAGCGAGCACCTGAGCGACGAGTTGCAGCGTTTCGTCTTCCAGCCCTACCCGCGCGTAGAGAGTCGGAATGTGTCCCGCGGCCGCGAGCAACCGATCGGTCTCGTTCGGTTGCAGCTCAAGCGCAACGCACAAAGTCTCGGTCACGTCGCGATCGGCGGTGCGCTGACCACTCTCCAGTCGATTGACGAAGCTAGGATCCATTTTGGCTCGGCGGGCCAGCGCACTTTGACTTAAGCTCGCTCTTTCCCGTAGGGCGCGAAGCAGACCACCAAACGATTCTGGCCCGCCATTCGAATCAGTTGTCACGTTGACCTACCCTTGCTTTCCTATTGTCTGACGGAGGAGGCATAGTAATTAAATTGCATTAACATTCAGACTATGGCCTGGGCGTACACTTGCCTAGGTATAATTTTTCATGCATTTGCGGTATCGTCAAGAGAGAAATGGCAGATCTGACCACAACGTCGAAGGGAGTGCGCGCATGCCCATCTCGCACGAACAACCGGTCGATTCCAACCAACTCCAACACCTCGTCGAGGCGATTTTTCAACGCTGCAATATGACAGAGTCAAATGCAACCAGGCTCGCCGACTCACTGGTATTCGCCGATCGACGAGGGGTTCATTCGCACGGTGTCTTGCGAGTCCCGGAGTACGTGAGAAAGCTCATGACCGACGGAGTCGATCCGCTTGGCGAGCCCCGGACGGTTCAGGACAACGGCATCTGTCTGGTTGTCGACGGCGGCAACAGCATGGGCCAGATTGGCGCCCATTACGCGATGGAACAGGCAATTTTTCGCGCCCGTGAAAGCGGACTGGCCGCGGCAGCTATCCGAGGGAGCAATCACTGCGGATCGCTCGCCTATTTTGCGATGCAAGCGCTGCCGGAAGGGATGATCGGAATCGCGACGACCAATGCCCTGCCCACGATGGCACCTTGGGGAGGAGCCGAGCCAATTCTGGGCATAAACCCGGTCGCGATTGCCGTTCCCGCTCGTAGCGAGTTCCCAGTCGTTTACGACGCTGCCTTCAGCGCCTCGTCCCACGGAAAAATCCGGATCTACCAGCAACGCGGCGAGACTCTTCCCGACGGATGGGCACTCGATCGAGATGGAAAGCCAACGACCGACCCGGCCGCGGCTATTTTGGGCCTGTTGATGCCAATCGGCGACTTCAAAGGCACGGCCTTGGCGACAATCATGGGAATTCTCTCGTCACTCTTGTCCGGAGCCAGCTTCGGCACCGAATTAGGAAACATGACCGACGGGCCGCGTCCTGGCCAGGACGGACACTTCGTCCTCGCGCTGCGGATCAGTGCGTTCGTCGACCTGGACGTCTTTCGATCGAGGGTAGATCGAATCGTCCAAGAAATTCACGAATGCCGTCGTGCTCCCGGCGTCGACCGGATCTTCGCCCCCGGCGAGCGCGAAGCTTTGACCGAAATCGCCTACGCTCGCGATGGCATTCCGCTCACCGAGGCAACCCTCCGCGATCTACGCCGCACGGCTTCGGAGCTCGGCCTGGCGACCGACGCCATCAACTGAGGTCGGAATTCCCGGCCGGTGGCTTCGCCTTCTCGCGCTGTGCCTTTAACCATTGGTACCGGGCGCTGGAAAAACGATCGAAATTTGCGAAGAGGGTACGCAAG
This sequence comes from Chloroflexota bacterium, assembly GCA_035534155.1. Lineage (GTDB taxonomy): Bacteria > Chloroflexota > UBA6077 > FW602-bin22 > CADDYW01 > JAJPIK01. Next base: position 12,305 of record DATLSK010000070.1, read on the forward strand.
ACGCTCCCGTACTCCTTCGCAATCCACCATTCTCGTGTTTCGGAATCGAAGCGCCGAGCGCTGGCCGGGATCATTTGGCGAAAGTCGTCGAGTAGCGCGCCATTATAACCAAAGTTGAGAATCCACCGTCGACCGTCCGGAGAATCCCGCAAGTCGTAAATCCAGCCCCGAAGCTCATCCATCTCGGCTGGCCGCTCAGTCGCCTGGGCCATCTTCAGATCAATGTTACAACGCGCGTCGCTACGAATTGCCGGATTTTCACATCCTCGAAATGGGCAAATTGCTTGGCCAACGACCGGACAAAACGTCTTTGGGTGCGTCGAATACCAGGCGCGAATGTGTTGGCGTGCCGTGCGCGGCAATTCGATCTCCTTGGGTCACGTCCGGTCCAACAAGGCTGTCACCGACAGTTCCTCTTCTCAGCCGCGACCTCCGATTCACTGAGAATATTGTAACGGATCTCTCACTGCACCATCCCGGATCACGTTCAATTCATCACGAACCGGTTCGAACGAGATTGCTCACTGACCCGCGTTGATTCGTCGCCAGCTTAACGCCGGATTTTCTTCGTCAATCCAACGTTCGTCGTCGTTCCCGAACATGCTCGTTCCCCCGGCGCCACTGGGACGGTGCGCTGCCAGTCCGCTGGCAAGGCGATTCCACAATCGCGGGGAAAGGTCAGAACGCGCCACGTAGAGGTGGCGAGTACCGACAAATGGGAACACGCGGTGACCAATGATCGGAGCGCCAGGCAGCAGCTCGCCAAGGCTTAAGAAGTCTTCGTGAGGAGGTGGCTCGCCGCGCACTCGAACCGCTTCGAGGTCAATCGTATCGAGCTTCAGCTCCTGGACCAGTGGCACATACTGTACGAATTCGGCGAGGGTCGCCCTGGCGATGTCACCCACCATGCCTCCGTTCTCAGCTTCTTTCGAAGAGAGATTACTCTTAGGCAATGATCGTGCCAGCCATACCGACCGGCCTGGCTGGCAATCACCGGAAGGTCATGAGCGACCGAGGTCACGCGGCCAATGCCGACCGGCCGCGGCGAGGACTCGATAGCGAGCGATCGGGTCATTCGTGCCGTCGGTGGCAAGGCCAAGCAATTCGCAGACTTCTCGATCGTGCCGCTCCTGGAGCACGGCGAGCGCGCCGTCCGACACGCCTTGTTGTAAACTCGCGGCTTCAGCTTCCAGGCGGCGACGCACCTCCTGCACCGCGAAGGTGTCCCGCAGCATTTGGGGACTGATCGGACCCCGTTTGTGGAGGCCGGCGCGCTCGCCCGACGTTTCCACGATGAGGTTCACGGCACGCACCGAAATCGGAAACAAACGATCCCCGACGACGGTGGAAGAATATTGGGACAAAACGTCACGTGCCCGAAGGGGCAGGGGAAGCGTCCGCACCCGGATGCGTCGTGCCTGATTCGCGGCGCGCACGACCAGATAGCTATGCTCTGCCTGATCGGGATCGAGAAACACGTCCGAAGGATGAAGTGCGAGCACTTCGTCTCGCTTCAAGCCGGTTTCGAGCAAGGTCACGATTAATGCGCGCCAGAGCAAACGTTCGGTGGCGTCGACCAGACGCTGAACCTCACCCGATTCAAGAAACTCGGGAAGATGCGGCTCTGCCGCTGGATAGATCAAGGCTTCCGACGGATCATCACTCCGAATACCACGTTCCTTGACATAGGCAAAGAACGCCTTCACCGACGCGACTTTGCGTCGGAGCGAGCGCGAATCGTTGTGTCGCTCCGCGCGCAACCAGAGGGAGAAGTGCCGAAGATCATCCAAGCTCACCGCCTGAACCGGGCGATCCTCCAGGAAACGCGCCAGCAGCGCAAGGTCGAGATCGATCGTCCGAAGCGTATGGGGCGCGCGATCAATCGCCGCACAGAACTCCAGATAGACGGGAACGATTTGAGAAACGCGTAGTGGACCACTCGGCGTCGTCGAGGCGTCCGACTGGCCAACTGAAACGGTGAAAGCAGGCTGGGAAGGCGGGGCGGCATTCGTTGGATCAGCCTCGCGAGGCCGTTTCGAGGAGGGCTCGACGGCGAAGGGCAGCGCGAGCTGCTCGGGCGGCGGGTGATACGAACCTCGCGACACCGACTACCTCCTTCGTGACCAGATCCAAACGGTCAGAGCAAGGTCCGTGTCTCGGTCGTGAGCGGAGACGTCACTCGGCTCTGCCGTTTAGTCCCGATCACTCGCGACTAAGAACTGACAATTCGGTCAATTATCTCCAGAGCGATTCAGTGCTACCCGATACGCCTTGAGGCTTGAACTGCAACTCCTCGACGACTTCGAGCCGCACGTCCGTCCCGAGCCCCGGCTTCGTGGGTAATTGAAAGTGACCGTTCTCGATTAGCAACGGCTCGGTCACGATACGATCACGGGAGTCTCGTTCTTTCTCCATTTGTTCGAGGATAAGGAAATTCGGAATGGATGCCGCCAGGTGAATCGCGGCGAGCGTCTCCAGTGGCCCGCCGGAGTTGTGCGGGGCAACCGAAACGTAGTACGTATCGGCCAGAGAGGCAATCCGTTTGCACTCGGTGATACCACCGGCGTGCATCAGATCTGGCTGAATGATGCGACAGCCTTGCTCTTCGAGAATCTCGCGAAACTCCCAGCGCGAAAGCAGGCGCTCACCGGTTGCGATCGGCACCGGTAAATCCCGCTGCAAAAGCGCCATGGCACGGGCGTTTTCGAAGGGAATTGGTTCCTCGAACCAATATGGCCGCCAGGGGAGCAGCGCCTGGGCACCAAGGATCGCGGTTCGTGGCGAGAAACGTTCCGAGCATTCGATCATGATCTCGGTGTCAGCGCCGGCTCCGGACCGGGCGGCTTCCATGTACTCGGCCGCCTGACGGAACGCGCGACTCTCGCTTTCTCGCAGAGCGGCAACATTGAACGGCGACCACTTAAAGGCCGAGAAACCTCGCCGCACTGCGTCCTTGGCGCCGGCCTCGGCATCTTCGGGCGAATTGAGCCCTTGTAACCAGTGACTCGCGTAACAGCGAATCTGTTCGCGGTACGGTCCTCCTAGGAGGCGATAGACCGGCACGCCAAGTCGCTTTCCCTCGATATCCCAGAGGGCCAAATCGAGTGCAGCCAGCGCCGTCATAAACACCGCGCCACCACGCCAGCGCCAGGCGTGATACATTCCCTGCCAGTGGCGTTCCGGTCCCGCTGGATCTCTGCCAACCAAATAGGCCGCTAGCTCATGGATGGCGGTTTCGACCGACTCGATCGAGCCGTGCAGGGACCCTTCCCCCCAACCGTAGACCCCCTCGTCGGTATCGACCCGCACCAATAACCAATTGACCCAGTCAACCCAAAATTTGTAGGTGCGAACGCCAGTAATCTTCATGCGTCTCTTCTCGCTTTAACCTGTTAAGAATGGCGACAGTCGAGAGTAGCGTTCAGAGTAAAGAGACATGCTCGGGTACGCCTCACCTTCGGCCCACGGCTTTCCCAGAACGCCAGGTGCACCGCCAAAATCGGGCTAGGTCAGGTCATCAGTGGCAGATTACTGCTTTCTCGGTTGAAATGCAACGCATTGACCCCTCTAACCCCTTTCCAAGGATAAAAATGGATCGGTCACCCGTACAATCTTGAGCAAGGGCATCAGCGGAGGAAAGAGACGTCGTGAGACACACGCTCGAAGACGCAGCAAGAACCGGTCGGCTCACTCCGCCCAATCAGCCGCTGAGTTTTTTGACGACTGACGACGTCGCGGCCCTTTGGAACGATCGTTCTCAGCAAGTCGAGTCCTACCGCCAGGAGCATCCGGACGACATCAAAGGGATCGAACTCCGGCAGAATCAGGCGTCCGCCGCTTTACAAGCTTACCGCCTTCTCTCGATGCTCGAACATCAGCTTGGCTATCAGCTAGCGCTGCCGGTCCTCGGCCCTTTGTCCCCAGCTGCTCCCCTACCAAAGTAAAATTCGTGTAACAATAAGGGCGAAACCTCACGAGGAGACGCCCAATGCCGCTATTTCTTGGCATCGATGTTGGAACGACGAAGATTGCCGTCGTCCTTTTGGACTCGGAGAGCGGCCTTCTCCGATCGGTTCAGAGTACACCTAACCTTTCTCGACAAGCCACGCCCCCCGAACGGAGCGAGTGGGACGCCGATTCTATCGTCAGAACAGTGCTCGACCTATCCCGTGCCGTGGTCACAACACGGGATAGAGCAGAGATTGCTGGAATCGGCGTCACCGGTCAAATGCACGGTGCGATCATTGTTGATTCTGAACTTCGCCCCGTGACTCCGCTGATCGGCTGGCAGGACAAAAGGGCGAGCGTTCCCGACCAGGACAATCTTTCGACGCTCGACTGGATGCGCCAAAGGGTTGATGAACAGGTCTGGCTCCGCACCGGCTGCCGGTTGGCGCCGGGTTTCCTGGGCACCACGCTCGTCTGGCTTGCTCGTCACCAGCAACTGCCAGAACATTCAGCCGTTGCGTCGTTTGTACCGGACCTCGTGGTTGCCCACCTGGTAGGACGACGCCCGGTTACCGACCCGACGAACGCCGGCGGATCCGGCATCTTCGATGTCGTGAATCGCCGTTGGGATGCTGAGCTCGTTGACGCGCTGGCCCTGCCAGCCGAGCTCCTGCCGGAAGTCCGGCCGAGTGGAACAATTGTTGGTACGTTGGTGCCAACAATTGCCAGACAGCTTGGATTACCGGAGGGGGTGCCAGTGGTGAATGGTGTCGGAGACAACCAGGCCAGCTTCTTTGGGAGCGTCGGACAGCCTGACTCAGATCTGCTCATCAACATTGGAACCGGCGGGCAGATCTCCGCCACCAACGAACGCTATGTCACGCCTGGCGTCCTCGAGACCCGCTGCCACGTGGACGGCCGTTACCTCCTCGTCGGAGCCGGCATCGTGGGCGGCACCGCCTATGCGGCCTGGCGCGACTTTGTCCGACAAGTCGGCGAGACATGTTTTGGAATCGACACCTCGGTCGACCTTTACCCAATCCTCAATCGGCTGGCAGCCGAGGTTCCCGCCGGCAGCGACGGGCTGCGTTGCGATCCGCGCTTCGCTGGAACTCGACCAGACCCCGGCCAGCGCGGACACTTCGACGGGATTAGCCTGGCAAACTTTACCCCCGGCCACTTTGCTCGCGCCGTGCTTGAAGGCGTCGCCGAGTCCTTCGCGGAACAGTACAAGCTCATGGAACGTACCGGTCTCCCCGCACGTTCGCGCTTGATTGGCTCGGGAAACGGGATTCGTCGGAACCCTCTGCTCGGGCAGATCCTCGCAACGCGGTTCGGCATGCCCTTGGTCACTCCCTCTCACCTCGAAGAAGCGGCTTATGGAGCGGCTCTCGTCGCGGCCGTGGCAACAAAGGCGCTGCCGAGCCCGGAGGCAGCCGGAGCACTTATCCACTACCAGCCGACCTAACCTGATCCGCGCGTAGCGGCGTTTCTGCTCAATGGTGGCAACGAAGGCAGGGGGCTTGGCTTGATCGCGCCGATAATCGGCGGATAGGTAGCTTCACCCACCGACCGCCATCGTCGGCGTGGCACACACCGTGCTTGGATCGCTTCTTTATATCTTTTGCCCCCAGCGGCTGGAGTGGTTCGCGTCGGTTCGGGCTCGCGGCTCTTTGCTCCTCCGCGCCCTCGGCCACGCATCGCAAGCCTCCGGCCGAGGAGCCGCTCATGCGAGGCAGACGCCACGGTTCGTCGGCCGCGAGGAGGGAACGGAATCCCCGCCAAACGCTAGCATCAGTCACCTCGATCCGCGTCGCGCGCCCTTCAACCGGTTTTCTCGCCAAGTTCAAGGCGATTGGCCCGGGGATGATGGCAGGCCTGGCCGATAATGATCCAGCCGGAGTCGCTACCTACGCAATCGTCGGTGCGACAACTGGTTATCGTTTCTTGTGGCTGCTGATTCTGGCAACCTTCATGGTCCAAGCAGTCCAGGTTACCTCGGCGCGCGTCGGTGGTGTTACTCAGCAAGGCGTGCTCGGCCTCACTCGCCAACGCTACGGGTGGAAAGTCGCCGCCGTCGTGGCCGTCATCGGCGTGCTCGCCAACGAAGCAACCCTCATCGCCGACGTCAGCGCGCTCGGAGTTTCCTTGCAAATTCTAACCGGAATCAGTTGGCGATGGTTCGTGCTCCCGACCTGCCTGGCACTACTGTCAATCACAATCTTCTTCAATTTTCGCCATCTCCGAGTCTACTTTCTCGCGGTTGGGCTTTTATTGCTCGCCTACGTGATTGCCGCTTTTTGGGTTCATCCAGCGTGGGATGACGCACTCCATGGAACTTTCGTCCCCACGTTGCCAACCAGTTCGCGCGAGCTAGTGGTGATGATTGCGCTTTTAGGAACGACCGTTAGTCCATATCTCCTCTTCTGGGAAGCCGAGGGAGAGCGTGAAGCACGTCGGGATCGTCGACATTTCAGCTCAGCGATTTTGGACGTCACGTCCGGATTCGTCGTGTCAAACCTGGTCTCGTACTTTATCGTGGTGACAACGGCCGCGACGATATTCGCCAGCCGGCAATCGATCAACACCGCGACGGACGCTGCCATAGCATTACGCCCAATTGCCGGCGATGTCGCGCGCATTGTTTTCGCAGTCGGCCTGCTCGGAACCGGATTGCTCGCCGTCCCAATGTTCAGCATTTCAATCGGCTACATCGTCGCCGAGGTATTTGATT
>DATLSK010000071.1:0-13938 GCA_035534155.1 Chloroflexota bacterium
CGCCAGAATCCCTTTTGCTACTCGAGCCAGCTCGGGCGAGCCACCGAAGCAGTAGCCTTCAACTCCGTCGTCGGTCTTGACGGTGATCAAGGTCTGGGTGGCATCGTGACCCGGACCGGGATGGGTATGCCCTTCTTCATCACGCACGGTAAAAGTGGTGTAGCGAAATCGAGTCGCGGTAACGTCACTGATCTTCATGCAGATCGGCCTCCTTCTCTTTGCGCGCTCATTATAGCCTGAAGGCGTAGTGAGGCAAGACAGAACGCTGGATGGCAAGTCCTTCTCGATCGTCTTGGATTCTGCAGAAGAATCTTGTAAGGTTGGTCTAGCAGGAGGACTACTATCAAGAAAACGAACGGTTAAAGGATGATCGACATGTCTGAATTCAACGTCGCGATTGTCGGCTGTGGCGTGGTGGCCGACTGGCACGCCGACCATGGCTACGCCTTTCTGAAAGATCTGACTCGGGTGACCACGGTCTGTGATACCCGACTCGACCGGGCCGAAGCGCTGGCTGCCCGAATTGGTGCCCGGGCCTTCGATAACCTGGATAACGTGCTCGCCGATCCGTCGATCCACGGGGTTGATCTCTGCGTCCCGCACCAGCTCCACGCCTCACTCGCTCTGAAAGCGCTGGCGGCGGGGAAACACGTGCTGGTCGAAAAGCCCCTGGCGACCACCGTTGAAGCTGGTGAAAAGATGGTCGCCGCGGCAGCCGAGAAGAACCTTGTCCTTTCCATGAACGAGCAGTACCCCTTTTCCGAGCCATTCCTACGGGCCCGACAAATGATCCAAGCCGGGGAGATCGGCAAGCTGGTGACAATCCGCACCCATCGGGTCGGCTATCTGGGCGAGATCTGGATGCGCGACGGCTGGCGGCAGAACGCGAAGCTCGCCGGAGGCGGAATGCTCCTCGATCAAGGCTGCCATTACACCAGTATCGTCCGACTGCTGGCCGGCGAGATCGAGTCGGTCGCCGCCTTCACCACGAACACCCGAGGCGATTGGGCCGCCGAGGACACCGCGACCTTGATTCTGAAGTTTCAGAGCGGCTTGATTGGCGAGGCGCTCTACTGTTGGGGCACGCGGACGCCGGAAGTCGGCGCCGAATGCTACGTCTACGGCGAGCGCGGTCATCTCCGAGTCAATTCGAGCGCTCCCTGCCTCGTCCTATATCGGTCTGACTTGCCGGAGGGACGACAGGTCGTCATTGCTGAGCCCCAGCACCCGCCGATTTTCAGCCACACGGTCGGCGACTGGGTCCGCGCCGCCCTCGGTCGGCAAGATCCTACCTATCCCGGCGCCCAGGGCCTGGCCGACCTCAAGGTTGTCATGGCCGCCTATCGATCGGCGGAATCGGGACGAGTGGAACCAGTGGAGACCAGCCGCTGAGTGGTACAGTGAGGCTCGATCGGCGTCGGAGGCTTCTCATAACTGACTGGCTAGCCATAAGGTTCGATTGACGGCACGCGCTATCTTGGTTGAGAGTTAATCGAGGAATGAGTAGTAGTGTGCGGTAAGCGATGATGAGTGCAATCCCTGACGTCAGCCGGAATCGGATCCCCGCGCAATATTTGATCTCGAGCGTGACCGCGCTGGTGACTGCCGTCATTGTCGGCGCGCTGATCGCTGGCGTGGCCGGCGCAGCCCGAGCGGCAACGGTTGCCCACGATCAGGCAAGTAGTCAGGCGCAGCAGCAGGCAGCCACGAGCCAGCAGGAGACCACGGCCGAGCTGGGAGCGTACAATCTCCGACTTCAGCAATCCTACTCCCAGCTCCAGCAGAGCTACGGTGAGTTGGAGCAGCGCGACGCTGCCTATCGCCAGCAGCTCAAGCAGGCAGACGCGACCATTGCCGCGCTGCAGGGGACGAATAAAGACAATACGGCGAAGTTAGCCACGGCCTACGGCCAGCTTCAGCAAGCAGCCAACGAAATTCGGACGACCCAGCAGCAATACCAGAATCAGTTGAATGTCGCCTATCAGAAGCTCCAGGAAATCTCAGCGCAAGCTGCCGTCGCGCCCCCTCCGGTCCGCCGCCGTGACGAGGAACGAGGCGGCGACGACTGATCGAGAAACACAAGGTATTTGAGATATGAACGCGAAACAGATTGGCCAGGCGGTTCGACGCGGCGTTCTGGTCGGTGCATTGACCGGTTTCCTGGCCGGTTGGGTTGCTTTCGCTACGAATAGTGGATCGCAGCCGACGGTGGTCGATGCTGCCGTGAAATCCGATGGACGCCTCGCGACGGTGGTCGCGCGAGAGGTGCCTCCGGTCCCACCAGCGCCGACGTTGGCTCCGCTGCCCACGCCGATCGCCGCCCTAACGGCCTCGCTAAAGAAAGCTCCGCCGCCGCCTGCGATTCCGACGCTTCAACCGTTGCCACCACTTCCCAACGTTCAGGTCGCGGTCCACACCACGACGCGAACGTCCTGATGGACCCGATCAGTCGATCCTTTCACGCCATGAACACGTCAATGCGGATCCTCCTCTATCCGCGTGACGAGCGTGAAAGGGACGATGGCGAGCAGGCGTTGGCCGATGCCGAGGGAGTGATTCGGGCGATCGAGGCGCGCTTCAGCCGCTTTCGCGAGAGCAGCGAGTTGTGCCGTCTCAACCGATCGTCTGGAAGTTGGTTCTCCGTCTCGCCGGACCTGGCGGAAGTGCTCGAGCTTGCCCGCGTGCTCCACCACGAAACGGCCGGTATATTCGATCCGGTCATTCTCGATGATCTTGAGCGCGCCGGTTATCGTCATAGCTTCGAGACGATTGGGAAGACGCCCATTGCTGCGCGGTTGGCGACGCGACGTCCACGCCGCCGCTTTGCCGACGTCAAATTTCAGGACGGTGACCGGGTGTGGCTGCCTCCGACCACGCGGCTGGACCTGGGAGGTATCGTGAAAGGTTGGGCGGCCGACCGACTCGTGAGGGATCTGGCCCGGCGTGGTCCGGTTCTCGCCGACCTGGGCGGCGACATTGCCGTCAGCGGATCTCCGCCGGACTCGACTGGCTGGTCGATTGGGGTCGAGGCGCCGGATGATGACGCTCAGCTCCTCGCCGTGCTGAACGTCCGGGGGGGCGGGGTGGCGACGTCCGGAACGAACCGACGCCATTGGTTCCGAGGAGACCGCCCCATGCATCATGTGATCGACCCGCGGTGCGGGGAGCCCGCGGAAACCGATCTCGTTCAGGTCGTCGCGCTAACGACATCGGCCGCCCGGGCCGACGTGTGGGCCAAAGCCGCTCTGATCCTGGGAACGGCTGGGTGCCGACAGTTGCTTGCCGAGCGGCCGGACTTGGACTTCTTGTTGGTTCCCCGCGTGGGTACTCCCTCGGCGACGCCGGGCATTCTCACCTGCATTTCGTCAATTGTCTCTGGAGAGGCCCGTGACCATCAATCGCCAGTCACCCAGTCCGCCGGTTGCTGAGCAACGTCCCTTCGAGCCGGCGCCCTCTCGGTCGACGCCGGAATCGGTTTGGCTGATTGGCGCCGCTCTGATCGGCGCGATTCTCGCCTTTCTGGTCGCTCGACAGGTACTGAACGAGCCGCCGATGTCTGACTGGGTGTCGACGCTTCTCTGGTATGCCGTGCGCGTCGCCGGAATCGGCGCATACCTGATGCTCTGGCTGACGACGGTCGCTGGTATTTGCATCTCCGGAAAATTCTCCGCTCGCTGGCTTCCCGGTGGACTGCTCTTCCCGCTCCATCAGCTTGCCGACTTCGCGCTCTTGCTCGCGGCCCTGCACGCATCGCTCCTGCTTGGAGACCGATTTGCCGGCTTCACTCCCACCTCGCTGGTCGTGCCGTTTCAGGCGTCGTACCGTCCGCTCTGGACCGGCTTTGGCATTCTGGCGCTTTACTTGATGGCATTTCTGTACTGGAGCGTCGAGTTCCGGCCACGGATCGGTTACCGAGCCTGGCGGTTGATTCACTATGCCAGTTTTGCGACGTTTGGCCTGGCCATGGTTCACGGTCTCGCCTCGGGCACCGATTCGGGCTCCGTCCCCATGCATCTGATGTATTTCCTCACTAGCTTCTCTGCCGTTGTTCTCACCTACTGGCGTTGGCGCGCGACTCGGTCTCGATAATCTCCGATTTGTCACCTCCGTTTGCTGCCTCGGTCGGGTCTGGACGCGCAATTCCCCCATTCACTATGTCTTGCACTATTAGTTTGGCCGTGATATGCTCTTCGTGTTGATCTAACCTTTTAATGTTACCTAAAGAAATAAGGGGGAAGCATGGCTGTGGTTTCGTCGACCGTGCACGATCCGCTGGTCGAGCGGACCACCGATCTGTTGCGAAAGGTCTCGCGTTTGATGCGGGCGGGTTCACAAGAGGACTGGGTCTCGCTCAGTCTGACGCGGGCCCAGCTACGTGTGTTGATGCTTTTGCACCAGGACGGGCCAGCCGCGGTCGGCCAGGTGGCCAATCATATCGGCGTGACTTTGCCCAGTGTTACCGCTACGGTCGATCGCTTGGTCAGTCAGGGGCTCGTCTCGCGGCAAGACGATCCCAACGATCGTCGGCGGGTTATCAACCACCTCACACCGGCCGGAACCACTTTGATCGAACGACTTCAAGAAGGACGACGGGCCCGGCTGGTCGCAGCGCTTGAGCGGTTGAATGATGAGGATCTGCGCGATCTGACGCGCACCCTCACGGTGCTGGAGCGGACTCTCCTGGAATTACCACCGGACCTGCCAAGGCAAGGGGAGTAGCGCTTTCGCCGACTAATTTCGGAGGAACGCGGTGCGGATTCTGTTTCGTCTCTTCCAGTTCGTGCGCCCCTACTGGTGGATGACCGCCGGCGACATCGTCTTGATCCTCGCCTTGACGAGTTTTCGGTTGGGGCCGGCCTGGTTTGCCAAGTTGATTATTGACCAGGCCGTGCCCCAGCGGAATCTCCACCTGTTGGCCCTCTTTGTCGCCGGTTTAGTCGCCTCGTCGGTCATGACGAATGTTCTGAACGCGGTTGAAACCTACCTCGAGCAATACGTTGGGCAGCGGGTCATTTACGACCTGCGCAGCGCTTTGTACAAGCATCTTCAATCCCAGTCGATGAGCTTCTACGACAAAAATCAGACCGGTCAACTCATGTCACGGGTGACCAACGACGTTTCCCAGGTCCAGTTTTTCGTCACCCAGGGCGTGGCGCGCCTCGTCAACATTATCGTGACGGTTGGCGTTAACCTCACGATTCTCTTCCTCATCGACGTCAAGCTCACCCTGCTCACCTTGCTGGTCGCGCCCGGGATTTATTATTTCCAGCGCAAACAATCCAAAATGATGACCCTTTTCCGTCAGGTTCAGCGCCGGATAGCCGATCTGAATATCATCATTCAAGAGAACGTGGCTGGGATCAAGCTCATTCAAGCCTACGGACGAGAGCCCTACGAGGCGCATCGCTTTGATACGGTCAACTCAGAAATTCGGGGCATGCGTCTCGAGACCAGCCGTAACTTTGGCATCGTGAACCCGGGCCAGGAGTTCTCGACCATGGTTAGTTCGGTGATCATCCTGTGCTTCGGCGCGTATCAAGTCATCAACGGCCATCTCTCGATTGGGAGCCTGGTGGCGTTTCAAAGCTACACCCTCCTGGTTTGGCAACCGTTGCGCTGGCAAGCCCAGGTTTATCAAATGGCCCAGCAAGCGTTAGCCGCTGGCGAGCGAATTTTCGAGATCCTCGATACCCCGTTCGATGTCGCCGAGAAGCAGGATGCAATCGTCCTCACGGGTCTGCGCGGCGAGGTCGTGCTCGAGAATGTTTCTTTCGCCTATGGCCAGGGACGGCCGCTTTTGCGCAATGTGAGCTTCGAGGCGCAAGCCGGTGAGACAGTTGCCCTGGTTGGTCCCTCGGGCTCGGGTAAAACGACCTTGACCAACCTGATTCCGCGCTTCTACGACGTGACCAGCGGTCGGGTGCTGATCGACGGCCACGACGTGCGCGACGTGACCCTCGACTCGTTGCGCAGTCAAATCGGCATGGTGCTCCAGGAATCGTTCCTCTTTAATATGACGATCCGTGAGAACATTTGTTATGGACGAGCCGGTGCGACCGAAGCCGAGATGATCGCAGCCTCCAAAGCAGCCTGCGCCCACGACTTTATCATGGAGTTCCCGAACGGGTACGATACGGAGATCGGAGAGCGCGGTACGCGCCTCTCTGGCGGCCAGCGCCAGCGTTTATCGATCGCCCGTGCGATCCTGGTGAATCCGCGGATTCTGATCCTCGACGAGGCGACGAGTAGCGTCGACACTCGGACCGATTATCTGATCCAGCAGGCCCTCGACGCCTTGATGCGTAACCGAACCACTCTGGTGATTGCTCACCGCTTATCGACTGTCCAACGCGCCGACCAGATTCTTCTCGTTTCCGAAGGGCAGATCGTCGGTCGAGGTACGCACCGCGAGCTTCTCGCGACGAATCCGATTTACCAACAGCTCTACGAAATTCAATTCCAGTTGCAGCGCGAGGGTACTGTCAACGACGCGCGGCCAATGGCGGAGGTGTCGCGATGAACTTCGGCGGCGGTGGCGGTATGGGCATGCGCGGCGGTGGCGGCGGCCCCGGCTCGCTCATGGTCCGCGAGAAGGCAGAGCTCCAATCGAGCATGGGAGAGATCCTGCGTCGGCTGGCCGAGGTGGTGGCTTCCCAGAAACGCTATATGTTCATCGCCCTGGGCACGATTTTGGTGTCCTCGGCCTTGCAGATGGTTCCTCCGGTGGCAACGCGCTACGTCATCGATTCCTTGATTCCAACCGCGAACTTGCGGATGATCGTCGCCCTGGGCATCGGCTTGATCGTTCTGCACGCGACCCGCTATCTGCTGAACTACCTCAGTCGCTTCTCCGTTGCCCTGGCGGCGCAGCAGTTGGTCTACGAGCTGGCCCAGCGGCTTTTCGAAAATATCGAACGGCTGTCACTGCGCTTTTACGAACGTAACGGCACCGGCGACATCATCTCGCGGACGACCAGCGACATCCAGGTGATCCAGCAGGCGTTGAGTGGCGGCATGGTCAACAGCACGATTGGCTTATTCACCATGTGTGCCTATGCGATCGTCATGCTCTTCCTGGATTGGAAGCTGGCGCTGCTGGTGTATGCGACCGTACCGTTGATGATCATCGCGAGCTACGTGAGCGCCGAAGTGCTCCGGCACCGGTATCTCACGGTGCGCGAGACAATGTCCGGTGTGAACGCGGTCCTCGCCGAAAATATCACCGGCGTCCGGGTGGCCAAGGCGTTCGCGCAAGAGAGCGCCTCGACCCAGCGCTTCGAATCGCGCAACCGCGATAATCTCGACGCGAACATGTCGACGGCATCGGTTCAGGCGATCTCGACGCCGGTGATCCAGATGATCAGCGCCTTGGGAATGCTCCTGGTGCTCTGGTTTGGCGCCCAGCGTGCGATGGCCGGGACGATGAGCCTCGGCACGCTCGTCGCGTTCGCCTCGTACATCGTCGCCTTCTACCAACCGGTCTCTGACTTGATTCAGATTAACAATACGATCCAGCAGGCGTTGGCCGCGGCTGAGCGTATCTTCCAGTTCCTGGATGAGAGGCCGGAAGTGGTCGAGAAGCCCGGAGCCTTTGATCTGATCAATACAAAGGGCCGGATCCAATTCGATCACCTCTGGTTCGCGTACGAGGAAGGGAAGCCGGTTTTGCAGGACATCGTCGTCGATGCTCGACCCGGCCAGATCATCGCCCTCGTCGGGCACACCGGTTCCGGTAAGACGACGATGATCAATCTGTTGCCGCGATTCTACGATCCCAACCAGGGGCGTATTCTGATCGACGGACACGATCTGCGTGACCTGACGGTCAAATCGCTACGCGCGAACATCGCGGTGGTGCTTCAGGAAACGTTCCTGTTCGCCGGGACGATTCGCGATAACATTGCCTACGGGCGTTTGGGAGCGAGCGAAGAGGACATAATCGCCGCGGCCGAAGAAGCCCACGCCGACGAGTTTATCAGCCGTCTTCCTGGTAGCTACGACTGGCAGGTGGGTGAAGGCGGGACAATGCTCAGCCGCGGCCAGCGCCAGCGGATCGCCCTCGCCCGAGCGATCCTGCGCGACCCGAAAATCCTGATCCTGGACGAAGCCACGTCGGATGTCGACACCGAAACGGAGATGTACATTCAACAGGCGCTCGATCGGGTCATGCGTGGACGAACGGTTTTCGTCATCGCCCACCGACTTTCGACCATCCGCAACGCGAATCAGATTCTCGTCTTGAATCACGGTCGGATTGTCGAACGGGGAACCCACCAGGAGCTGCTCGATCAGGGTGGCCACTATCGCGAGCTCTACGACATCCAGTTCGCAGATCTGGCCCACGCGCCGTCCCTGAACGGACACCGCGACGGAATTCCGTCCGAGGTGTCCGCGGCGGGATAATTCTCGAGCGAGTCGGATCGCCGTCCGATAATCATCTCTACCGCGTTAAGGCCCGCTGAGTTTCCCGATCGAATATGTGGAGATGGCGGGTGTCGACGACCAGTTCGACGACGTGGCCGCGGCGTAACTCGGTGTCGGCGCTCACCCGGGCGGTGATGCCCTGGTTGGCAACGTCGGCGTGGAGCAGTGTCTCACTCCCCAGTGGCTCGAGCAGATCGACGTGGGCGCTGAAGCTGGAGTTCGGCGGTGACTCGGCGATCTCCGCGCGGTCGAAGAGATGCTCCGGCCGAATCCCGATGACCACGTCGCGGTCGGCGTATTGGTCGATCAGGCTGGCTTGTCCGGGGGGGACCTGAATCCGAAAGCCGTTGCCTTCAATGAGCATTTCCCCATCACGAGCGGTCAGTCGCGCGTTGAGCAGGTTCATTGAAGGACTGCCGATGAAGCCGGCCACGAAAAGATTGATCGGGTGGTTGTAGAGGTTGTCGGGCGTGCCCAGTTGTTGGAGCTGACCGGCGTTGAGCACGGCGATTCGGTCGCCCAGGGTCATCGCTTCCTGCTGATCGTGGGTGACGTAAATCGTCGTCGTCCGCAGGCGCTCGTGGAGCTTGATCAGCTCGGCCCGCGTGCGCACCCGTAGCTTGACGTCCAGGTTGGAAAGCGGCTCATCCATCAAAAAGACTTCCGGATCGCGAACGATCGCGCGACCCAGAGCGACCCGTTGGCGCTGGCCACCACTCAGCTCTTTCGGACGGCGTTGGAGCAGGTCGTTAATGCCCAACAGGTCGGCTACTTTGCGCACCCGCTCTTCGATCTCTTGCCGAGGCACCCGGCGAAGCTGAAGCGGATGCGCCAGGTTGTCGCGCACGCTCATGTGCGGATAAAGAGCGTAGCTTTGGAATACCATCGCCACGTCACGGTCCTTCGGCGCCAGGTCGTTCACCATCCGGTCGCCGATGAAGATGCGGCCGCTGGTCGGCTCGTCGAGGCCGGCCACCAGCCGGAGCGCAGTTGACTTGCCGCAACCAGAAGGCCCGACGACGACTAAAAACTCGCCGTCGTATACTTCGAGATCCAACTCGCGGAGCGCGATGACGTCGCCAAAGGCCTTGGTCACCCGATCAAAAACAACGCGCGCCATACTTTCTCTTTTCGCCAGACATGACGAGTGATGAGTAACGAGACGGAACGTGCTCTCGGTACTCGTCCGTCGGAACTACCGTGATCGTGGCCAGATTATAGCATCGTCTGGAAGGTGCGAACAGCCGGGTGAAAAACGCGTGCAAGCGTGGAATTGGTTCCAACCCCCCGACAGTGCGTCTCTGGCCGGCGAGGTCTTCGTCATGAGGGGCCAGGGACACGCGTTCCCGAACTCGTTACGCATCAATTGGTCACTGGAGTCAGTTGCGCCCTGCTCGATAATCCCGTATACTCATCACGCCCGGACTCACTTTGTCGAGGACTCACGAGGATATGACGGACATGGTTTCCGCGTCGGAGCAACGCAAAAGCTCCGGTAACGTAATGGTTATCCTGGCGATTGTTGGTTTGGTATTGCTCGTCGCCGGTATTTTCTTCCCGGTGGCGTTGGCGCCGGTCGAAATCAAAGCCAGCGTGCTTACCACGGTAGCCGGCTTTCCGATCTCGAACACCCTGATCACTGGCTGGATCTCGATGATCATTCTGATCGTCCTCCTTGGTCTGGCCGCTGGCTCGATGCAGCTCGTGCCGGGGCGCTTGCAAAGCGTGGCTGAGACAGCTATCGGTGGGCTGCTCGACATGGCTGAGAATATGGTCGGACGGGAAAAAGCGCGAGAGTTTTTCCCCCTGATCGCCACGATTTTCCTGTTCGTGCTCACGAACAACTGGATCGAACTCCTACCCGGTTTCACCAACGCCACCATTTTCATCGGAGCGGATAAGATTCCGCTGTTCCGTTCGCCGAGTGCCGATCTGAACTTTACGCTCGCCCTTGCCTTGACCGCGGTGGCCATGGTGCAGTTTTGGAGCATCAAGCACACCGGTTTCGGTGGCTGGGGAAGCAAGTTCATCAATCTCGGTGGTGGGCCGATTGGGTTTTACGTCGGCTTGCTCGAGACGGTGAGCGAGGTCGCGAAGGTCATCTCGTTTAGCTTCCGGTTGTTTGGCAATCTGTTCGCCGGCGACGTGCTCCTTTCCGTGATCCCGTCACTCGTTCCCTGGGTCGTTGTCCTGCCCTTCATGGGGTTGGAAGTGTTCGTCGGGGTGGTTCAGGCGTTCGTGTTTGCAATGCTGACTCTTGCCTTCATCTCGATGGCCACGATCAGCCACGCTGCCCACGGTGGCGAGCACGCTTCCGAGCATGCCCACTAGCCGTCAGGAACGAAAAAAGGGGGCAGGCACATCGCCCGCCCCCTTTTTTCGTTCCTGACCCTATTTCGGTGAGGCTTCGGTACGCATGAAGGCTTTGATCGGATCGAGCAAACAGTATACCTTCCCGGGAGGCACCGGGGTCTGCAAGTAGATCGGTCGGCCGGTCGCGAGGTCGATCGTTGTTTCGGCGTGAATGGTCGTCTGCCCCGGCAAGAAAAGTGCGGTCGCCGGCAGTTTGTTCAAGTCGGTTTCGGGCGCCATCCCGAGAAACCACGTCAGCTTGGCGGTATCCACGCCCGCCTGGCGCAATCGGTTCAGGTTGGGTTGCGTCGGACTCTGTGAACTCATCCCCTTCGATCACTCCTACTTGATTCTCTTGGGTCTGTACCCGTGGCGTTCACTGCCTTTCGGGAATGTCGGCCTCGGGAATCATCGGCGTTTTGGGCTTCCCGATCAATGGCTCCTCGCCAGTCGGCGGGGTGTGCGGACGGTTCCGACGATGTCCCATCGTGCGTTCCTTTCCCGCTCTCATGATATGCCAGAAGCGTGCTTTTGTGTCTAGTCCCCGGTGGCCGCCGCCTTTTCAAATTAGCAGCCAGCCACCAGATCGTGCGGCAGAAGCGACTCGTGGCGAGTCCGGGAGCGGATTTCGGACCGGTTGGCTGGGTTGGCGGACCGAGGGCCTGGACGTCGTCGCGATGAGTGCGTCTTTCAGAAGAGCTTTAGCGCGCTTCCCGGACAGGTACGCATCACAACGATTCGGTTTTAGGTGAGAACTGGCCACCGCTTTCGTCGCCTGCGAGGGAGACGATGTCCTCGACCATGCAGTCGACCCGGTCGAGCGACGGCGGGGCGCTGGTATCGACGACCGCCAGGAACTCGGTCGTGTGCGGCTTCGTGGACATTCGGGGGGTACTTACGCGGTAGCGCTTGTATTTCTGAGTAAAGACGCGCAGGTCGCCGCGTTCGGCCAGGGCGCTCAAGACGCCTTCGAGGGGCATGGTCCCGTCGGTGCTGTAGCTCGCCAGGATCCAACGTGCGTCGAGATTGCCGACGAGCAACCGAAATGCGGCGAGCGCGGTGCGTGGTCCGTTGTAGAGCGAGCGTCGCTCGCTCCGCCAGTCGGTGCGAATCGCCGATTTGTCGCGATTGGGGCCGTCATGTTGAATCCATGGATTGAGCGGGGGCTTATCCCAGAGGACGACGGTGTTGAGAACGTGGTAGTTGCTTCCATAGGGATGCTGGTTATAGGGGGGATCGAGGTAGACGATCTCTGGAACGTCGCCGATCACTTCTCGAAGCTCCCGGCCGACAAGCTGAGCATCTCGGCGGAACGCGAGATTTGGCTGCTGATTGTCGAAGGTGACCGGAGGACGAAGGGTCAAGAGGCTCCGAATTCGGTAGAGGGCGGTCCCGGTCTGGCCACCCCAGCCAGCATGGAACCCCTTGAAAACCCCACTGGTATTGCTGACGTAGCTGACCGCGTAGACGAGCGCGCTGAGGAGAAAGGCTCGCTCGTCGCCGTCGAGCTGCCCCTGCACGTCCCAGGTCGCGATCTGCTCGCGTACGGCGTCGATCCGTTCGCCGTTTTGGCGCGTAAAAAAAAGTCGCTCCCGTGCGAGGTCCGGGTGCTCGTCGTCGTAGGGACAAAGGTGTTCGGCAACGTACCCGTGGAGGGGCGCCAGGTGGTTGAGGTGAGCGAATACCGCCTTGGCGCCGCCGAGCTTGGCAAGCGGCGGGGGCGCATTCAGCACGACGGTTCCTTGGGCGATCTCGTAAGCGTAGGGTTCCCAATCGTTGGCGATAATGCGAAAGCCGAGAGTTTTTGCGAAGCGGGCGACAACGCTGCTACCACTGAACAGGTCGACGAAGCTCCCGGCCGAGAGGCCGGTGCTCAGGATTCCTCGGGCGATCAGCGGTAGAAGTTTGCGTTTATTGCCAATGTAAGGAATGAGCTGAGAATAAACGTATTCGTCGGTCCGAACCGCGGCGTGCCGACGCGGATGATGCCAGGTCTGCGGCGGTAATTCGAGGGGACCGAGTGTCTCAACCATTGCAGAGACAGCGTACCGGAAGCAGCGCCGAGTTGTCGAGAGGGGATGACTCTGCGGATTAGGGCCCTAATGGAGGGAGAGCCGTGCATGTCGGCCTGGAGGTCCTCATCCCCTGACCCCTTCTCCCAGTGCACCGGGAGAAGGGGAAAACTCCCTCTCCCGCGCACTGGGAGAGGGACAAAAGGAGGGGGAATCCCTGACCCCCGTTCTAGTTGGCTTGAGCGACGGTGCGACTGCGCAGGAAGGCCGAAGCCACGGTGCAGGTGCGCTCAAGGTTTTGCTGGATCAAGGCGGCCGCGCGCTCGCCGTCGCGCGCTTCCGCCGCCCTGATGATCTCTTCGTGCTCGTCAACCGAGGTTGGCAGACGTTCGACCGAGGCGTACACGGTCAGAAAGCGCAGGCTCGCCTTGCGCAGATCGTCGATCAGCCGGGAGAGGAACTTGTTGTTGGCGGCGCGATAGATCGCCAGGTGGAACGCCCGGTCCTTCTCGGCGAACAGGGCGGGATTGTTATCGTCGAGATTCTGAGTCATTTCGGTCTGGATCTGGCGAATGGTGGCGATGTCGGCATCGGTGAGGTTGGGCATCGCCAGACGGGCGGCCAGTGTCTCCAAATGGACCCGGACGCTGTACATCTGCTCGAGGTCGTCGGCGGAAAGCTCCGAGACCATGACCGCACGATGCGGGTAAATCGTGACCAGACCTTCGCTTTCGAGCTGGCGTAGGGCGGTCCGAACTGGGGTTCGGCTCACGGCCAATTCGTGGGCAATCGCGTCGAGGTCAATCCGCTCGCCGGGGCGAAGAATACCGTCAAGGATGCGCTGCTGCAGAATCGAGTGGACCATTCGTTCGGCGGTCGTCGGCCGACCGGCCAAAGGTCGAACCATTGGAAAAGATCCCCCTTTTTTTATTTGAGCTGGCGCCTGGTTGAATGAGCGTTCAGCGCTGCGTACTGGAGTAGCGAAGCAATCCGAGGGCGCAACACGCCGCGATCACCATCCTAGATATTGTGTACGGATGGCCGCTTTTCAAAGAGTATCATGCACTCCCAGAACCTGTCAAGAGGTCGTGGAAGACTTTATTCAAATTGCTCATGCCATTGCCCCCAAACCGCCGTGGGAGCTGGCGGT
>DATLSK010000072.1:0-18547 GCA_035534155.1 Chloroflexota bacterium
TCGGTCCGTCCGTCGTTGAGGATGATTTCCAACGTGCCACGCTCGCCGGTCTGCACGCAAAAACCCTGGCCATAGTGCAGCCGGTTGTCGAGGACGATCTGGCCCGGCGCTTTCGAGTGCAAGCGTAGCCAGAGGTCAACCGTGAACCCCTGGCGCAGGTCTCTCGTTCCGTAGTCCGGTCGGCTCGCGTCTCGCTCGGACCAGGCCGTAAGGTCCGGCAGTGGAGCTTCGGCGGCAATCAAGCCACTCGCGACCGACAGATCGACGAGCAAGCCATCGGTTGTTACCACGGACCGCTCGGCCTGTTGCCAAAGGAGATCGAGCAGATCCGGCGGCACCTCATGGACTCGAGCGACGTTTTTCTGAGTTTCCGTGAGAAAGTAGCGGCCAGCTTCTTCGATCAGGTCGGGGTAACTCATGCGCACGTAGGGATCGTCGTCGAATAGAACAACTTCCGGTTGCGACCATTGGATCACGCGACCAGTCGGGGAATCGACTTCGCTGCCACCGAGGAGCCAGACCGGATTGCGGTCGTCGTACCAGTTGCCGCCGTGATTGTGATACCAGTAAAGATACTTGCCGTTCGAGCAGCGCCAGCAGAAGTTCGCGGCGCGCGGATGCTTGACCAGCGAGCCATCGGCGTAGCGCAGGTAGTCCGGCGTCGACCAGGTATGGCCGCCGTCGCGGCTGTACGCGCAGGCCGGGTGGCCGTCGATAGTGCGATAAACGGAATAGAACGAGCCATCGCTCAGCACGCTGAAACTATGTTCCTCGGCAATTGGCCCACCGCCCGGCGGAGTTCGCAGACCAGCCTCGCCATCCGGTAGAGTTTCCCACGAGACTTTTTCGGGGTCCGACTCGGTTAGCAGGTTTTGGCTCGTCACAAGCACGCCTTCCGACCGAGTAAAGAAACCGTGGCCAAAGCCGCCGACCTTGTGAAGGGGAACGAACGCGGCATCGCTATGGATGAACGGGCGTCCCACGTTCCAGAAGAAGCGCACTTTACCGCCGTAGGCGTTTTCACGGTCGATCGCCATTTCGCGGACGGGAATCGCGAATCGTCGCGCCGACCAGCTTTGTCCGTGATCGTCCGAGTATTTGAAGACGAAGTAGCCAAGGCTATCGACACGCCGACAGACACCGCCAGGGTAGGGTGGATCGTCGGCCTTCACTTCTCGCAGGTTATCGGTATTGTGATTATAAAAGCAGAAGACACGTCCGCTCGGCGCCTTGAGTAGCACCGCGTATGAGGCCTCGGGGCCATCCGACGGCTCGACCGCGACCGGTGTCGACCAGCTCTTGCCCTGATCGGTGCTGCGCAGCGTGATCACATGCTGACCGGCCTGCCCCTCGCGCCCAACGCCGGTGGTAAGCACGCAGAGCCAGGCACCGTCGTCGGTGCGGACGACGTACGGTTGATCGGCGTAGGTTTCGGTTGGAATCTGCAGACCGTGGCTGATCTGTCGGGTGTCGTGAGTCACTCGGCTTTCCCCCTTGAAGATTTGTGCAGAACGTTCAGTCGGCTCGCGGAAAAGCGCTCAGCCACGCGGCACTCCGGCCTGCTCGAACGCCGCGCTCAACGCAGCGTAACTCTTATTGGCAGCGGCGATCGCGTCATACCCCTCCTGGCCCCAGATACGGACACTGACTTCTAACGTGATGTGGCCGTTCCAGCCGGCCTGGTGCATCGCGCGCAAATAGCTCACCGTGTCGAGATTACCGTCGCCGAGCAGTAGCAGGTCGAACGTACTGTCCGGATGGCGGCGGCCATCCATGATGTGGGTATGAGCGGTGACCGGGAGAAGTCGATGCACGGAATCGGCTTGCGTTTCGCCGGCGAGATAGAGGTGGACGATGTCGAAATGCAGCCGGATTCGGGGATGATGAACGGCATTGATCAGCCAAAGGATGCGCTCGGAACGATCGACCGCGGCACCGACGTGGGCCTCACCGGCCAGCACGAAGTCGTCTCTCTCGGCAAGGTGGGCATAATCGGCCAGTCTCTCGACGAGAACGGAGCGCTGGGTCTCCCAGAGATCGCTCTTTCCGCCGAAGCCAACGCTGACGACCGGCGTGCCTGGAACACCGAGATCCCGGGCGAGCTGAACAACCTGCCGAACTCGCGCCAGATTTTCCCGGTGCTCGTCGCCATCGGCAAGAACGTGTGGGCCATTGGCAAACATGGCCGGAATCTCCAGACGGTTTTCCCGTAAGAGATCCGCCAATCGGTGACGTCGAGCCGGATCGATCTGCTCGGGGAGCGAGCCAACGTGCCGGGCGCCACAGCAGATTTCGATGCCGTCGTAGCCGATTCGGGACAGGGTTGGAATTGCCTCTTCAAGCGGCATGCTCGGCATTGCGTAGGTTCCGTACGCAATCTTCACTCATTTCCTCCGTTTAAATAGCTCGTGACATGGGGCGCTTTCGGAAAATGACTCTCAGGCCAGGTGGCAGGCCACCCAGTGATCAGGCTCGGCTTCCCGCCAGATCGGCGCCTCGACATCGCAGAGCCCGCGACGAGAGATTGGGCAACGCGTGTGAAAACGGCAGCCAGACGGCGGATTGATCGGCGAAGGCGTCTCTCCGGTGAGGATAATCCGTTCGCGCTGACGCTCTTTGATCGGATCGGCGACCGGCACGGCGGAAAGGAGTGCCTTCGTATAGGGATGGAGCGGCTGCCGATAGAGAGCTTCGCGCTGCGCCAGCTCAACAATCTTTCCGAGATACATCACGGCAATCCGATCCGAGACGTGGCGAACCGCCGCGAGATCGTGGGCGATGAAAAGATAGGTGAGCTGGCGCGTTTGCTGCAAGTCCTGGAGAAGATTGATGATCTGGGCGCGAATCGAGACATCCAGCGCCGAGATCGGCTCGTCACAGACGACGAAATCGGGACGGAGAATGAGTGCCCGGGCGATTCCAATTCGCTGGCGCTGGCCTCCCGAGAATTCGTGGGGAAGCCGTCGGGCAAAGCTCGGATTCAAGCCGACCGTGTCGAGCATGGCGTGTACCTGGTCACGCAACTCGCCCCCCCTTGCCAAGCCGTGAACGACGAGCGGGGTGCCGACAATCTGCTCGACCGTCATCTGGGGATTCAGGCTTGCGAAAGGATCCTGGAAGATGATCTGCATGCGCCGGCGCATCAGGCGCAGCGATTCGCCCTTGAGCTCGGTGAGACGTTGATTGGCGAGCGTCACCTCACCCGAGGTCGGACGGTAGAGTTGTAAGATCGTCCGCCCGGCCGTCGACTTGCCACAACCAGACTCACCGACGAGGCCGAGTGTTTCGCCACGCTGGATGTTAAAGCTGATTTCGTCGACAGCGCGCACGTCCGCGACATGGCGGTGAAGGATCGTTCCGCGGTAGATCGGAAAGTATTTCTTCAGACGATCGACGACTAAAAGTGGCTCGCTCACCGTCGTTGTCCTACCAGGTTCATTCACCTGTCCCTCGCTTCCACGACCTGATACACCTGCGGTGACTCCCAGCAAGCTGCGCGGTGCTCGCCATCGGACTCGGAAGCGGCAAGGGGCGGTGCTTCACTCTGACACCGAGCGACTCGAAACGTGCAGCGCGGTACGAACGGACAGCCGACCATTGCTCGCGTCAGGTCTGGCGGCGCTCCGTCGATCGGACGGAGACGATCCGGCCGGTCCTCGTCGAGACGCGGGATCGAATCGAGCAGTCCCAGGGTATATGGATGACTCGGCTGCCGAAACAGGCCGTCAACCGTTGCCGACTCGACAACCGAGCCAGCATACATGACGATCACGCGATCAGCTAAACCGGCAATGACGCCCAAATCGTGGCTAATCCAGATCATGGCCGTGTTGAACTCGCGCTGCAGCCGTCGCATCAGATCCAAGATCTGGGCCTGAATCGTCACGTCGAGGGCGGTCGTTGGCTCGTCGGCGATCAGAAGCTTGGGGGTACACGCCAGCGCCATGGCGATCATCGCGCGCTGTCGCATGCCACCGGAAAACTGGTGCGGGTAGTCGTCGACTCGACGCGCCGGCTCGGGAATTCCGACGACATCGAGTAATTCAATCGCTCTGGCACGCGCTCGGCTGCGCGCCAAATGCAGGTGCTGCTCCAACGCTTCGCAGATTTGCCAGCCAATCGTTAAAACCGGATTGAGCGAGGTCATCGGGTCTTGAAAGATCATCGCGATGTCACGGCCTCGAACTCGCCGCATTTCGGCATCGCTGAGCCTCAGCAGGTTTTTCCCCTCGAACCAGACTTCGCCTCCCGTGATGGTCGCGGACTCAGGGAGCAGCCGCATGATGGAAAGGGTCGATACTGATTTTCCGGAGCCCGATTCGCCGACTATGCCGAGCGTTTCGCCCGCGGCCAGGGTAAACTCGACCCCGTTGACTGCCCGAACAACTCCGCGCGGCGAGCGGAATTCGGTGCGGAGACCACGAACTTCAAGCAGGGCCGGCATGAATCATTACTCCTCTTCAGATACGCTTCAGGTCGTGTCCCGAATACGGGTGGTCGGATGCCTAAAACCGACGATTCGCTCGTCACGCTAGCGACGGAAGGCGCGCGCCAGGGCATCTCCGACGAAGCCAATCGCGACGATGACGACGATCAGCATGATTGCTGGTGGGATCCAGGCCCAGGGCATCGATTCGAGATAGGCAATCTGGGTCGCGAAAGTCACCATGTTGCCCCAGCTTGGCGTCGGCGGCGGTACCCCCACTCCGAGAAAGCTCAAGCTTGCTTCGGCCAGAATCGCGCCCCGTAGCGAGTACACCGCGTTGACAATGAGCGGTCCCAAGCTGTTGGGCAGAATCTCGACAAAGATGATCCATCGTTCCCGACAACCGATTGCCCGAGCGGCTACGATAAATTCTCGTTCTTTGATCGCCAGCGCCTGGGCACGCATCAAGCGACTCAGAGTAGTCCAGCCGAAGACACCGATGACGAGCATCGCATTGATCAGACTCGGGCCCAGGACGACCGCCAGGATGATCATCAGGAGAAGCGTTGGGACCGACATGAAGACTTCGGTGATGCGCTGGAGAACGACGTCGAGCCAGCCACCATAGTAGCCAGAGACCAGGCCAATGACCACACCGAGAGTGGTACTGATCAAGACCGCTACCGCGGCAACCGAAATCGACACCTGGCCACCGTAGATCAGCCGTGAGAGTATATCCATACCGGCGGCGTCGGTTCCAAGCCAGTGCAAGGCGTTTGGTGCCTGGCGAATCGCTCCAAAGTTCGGCTTGACCGGATCGTAGGGAGAGATCACCGGGGCGAAGATCGCGGACAGGGTGATCACAACCATGACAACCAACCCGACCATACCCCAGAAATCTTGCGCATAGCGCCGCCAGAACCCAGGCTCCGCCTCGGCCATACCCCACACCGCGCTTTGATTCTCGAGCGATGCCGGGCGCCCGATCGACGATGCGCTCATCGATGCCTCCGTCGGTATCGGTTCATGCCGGTCGACCCTCCCCAATCAGTTCAAACGGATGCGCGGATCTACCAGAGCGTAGACGACGTCGGCGACAAGATTAGCGATCAGCACTGCGCCACCAGTTATCAGGGTGACCGCCATGATTACTGGCACGTCGCGCTGGGAGATCGCCTCGTAGACCCGCGAGCCGATCCCTCCCCAACCAAACACCGTCTCGATCAGAATCGCCCCGGTGACCAGCGCCGGAATGTGCAGGGCAGAGATCGTAACAATCGGCACGAGGGCATTGCGCAAAACGTGACTCGTCAGAACAACCCGCTCGGTCAGCCCTTTGGCGCGCGCGGTACGGACGTAATCCTCGTGGCGGACGTCGATCACGCTATCACGAACGTAGCGAATAACGTTCGCCGCGGTCAGAATTGCCAGAGTGCCAACTGGCAGCACAAAGTACTTCACATGATTCCAGAGAGTTGGCGCCTCGAGACCGAACATGTCCTTGTTTCCGCCGGGGGGAAACCAGTGGACTTGGATTGCCAAGAAATAGAGCAAGATCAGCGCGAGCACGAACGACGGCGTCGCCATCAGGATCATCGAGACGAAGCTGACGACGGCGTCGAACCGACCGTACGGGCGAAAACCGGTCAGGGAGCCGAAGAGTAAAGCGAGGGAAATGCCGATCAAGAATGCCGGAATCGTAAGCTGAAGGGTCAAGCCGAGGTTGACCCCGATGGTTAAAGCGACCGGCTGGTCGTCGACCATCGATCGGCCTAAGTTTCCCTGGACGACCTGGCCAACCCAGCGAACGTAGCGAATCGGCAATGGCTGGTCCAGGCCCAGGCGGGCCCGGACCTCCTGGACAACGATCGCCGAACCAGACCCTTGTTCACCACCCATCACCGCCAGCGCCGCGTCGCCCGGCGCCATGGCGATGATGACGAAGGTAATCATGGAAATTCCGATCAGAGTCGGAATCGCGACGAGCAGTCGATTCAGCAGAAAAGAGCCCATGATCGCTTAACCCGTGAGATCCCATTTCTCGGGATGCATGTAGAGAAAATATCCTTCGCCAACGTCGCTGTTGCCGCTGAAGTTCTTCGCCGTGACAATCGCCCAACGCGTTGCCTTGGTTGGGATGTAGGGAGCCTGGTCGGCAACGATTACCGACATCTGACGGGCGATCTGGACGTACTTCGCCTGGTCTGTTTCGGCGAGGATCTGGGAGAGCAGCGAATTGACCTGTTCGTTGCACCACACCGCGTAGTTCGTCGGTTTACACGCCAGATAGTTCTTCATCTCCAACGGGCCGTAGATGTTGTATGGCCGATGCGGGTTTTCGTGGCTTTGGAACGTGAATTTCACCTGCCAGGCATCGTTTGCCGAGTTGTTGTCGGGATAACGGTAGATCGCGCTCTTGACGCCAAGCTCCTTCAACCACTCTTGCCAGGCAGCCAATTCTGCCTCGGCAATCGGATCCGGGTTGGCTTGGAGCGGCCCGGTCTCGAGACGAACCGTGTCGCTCGCATTCCATGACGATTGCTTGAGGAGAGTGCGCGCCTTATCCATGTTGAACGAGTAGACCTCGGCCTTGGGGTCGAGCAGATCACCCAGAAAGTCGGTCGTTTGAGGTGTCGCGTAGCCTTTGTAGATCTGCTTGGTCAGGGTGTCTCGATCGATGGCGTAGGCGACCGACTTGCGGAAGTTGGGATCGGAATACTGCTTGAGCGAGGCATTGAACTCGAAACGGTACGGCTGAATGTAATCGACCCACTTGATGTTGTAACCTGGCTGCTTAGCGAGGGCGTTGGCAACGTCCGGGCTGTTGGCAAAGGAGAACTGGAAGCGATTCTGGGCGGCAAGCGCAACCATGTCGCCGATATTGCCGTAGACCCAGATGATCCGGTCGAGCTTCGGCCGTCCTTGCCAATAGCTGGGATTAGCGACAAACTCGTACCACTTATCGGTCTCTTCCCGGCTGAACGTGAATGGCCCCGAGGTCACCTTGGCACCGGGACTTTCGAAGCTGGCTCGCAGATCCTTCGGTGCAACCGTACTGTAGATGTGCTCGGGAATCGGTCCGATCCAGCGAGTAGCTAACGTATACAGAATGCTGCTGTCAGGGATAGAGGTCTCGAGAGTAAAAGTGCTATCGTCCAGAGCCTTCACCGCGGCAAGCTGATTCGTCTTGCCCGACTTCACATCGCTGGCGCCGAGCAAGGTTGCCAGCTCGAGGGCCGTGTTGTTCGCACTGTCCTTGTTGAACATCATGTTGAATGAGAACACGATGTCCTTGGTCGTCAGCGGAGTGCCGTCGCTCCATTTCAGACCGGAGCGAAGGTGGAATTTCGTGGTTTTGTTGTCGACGGCTTCCCAGGATTCGGCCAGGCCGGGCATGATCTTGAGATTCTCGTCGAGGTCGACGATCGGCGCCCAGAGAATGCGACTGGGCTGGCCGGCATTGGCCCAAAAAGTGACGCCCGACCAGAGCGCGTACGGCTTCGCTCCGTAGTGGTTGACCATCCCTTGCAGGATCACCGCGGTCTTCTCTTTTCCGTTGCTCGCCGCGGCCGGTGCGGCGGTCGCCGGCTTCGCCGTTGTCGGGGCAGCAGCGGGCTTCGCGGTGGTCGGAGCAGCAGTGGGCGGGTTCGCGGCGGGCGTCGCAGCCGGCTTCGGCGCGGTTGACGGCGGCGCCGAGGCCGCCGACGGGGTAGATGACGGAGTCGACGGGGCAGCCGATGAACAAGCAGCGACGAGCACCGCCCCGAGCAAGCCAGTTCCCAGACCAAGTGCGCTTCGTCGGGTGATGCGGGCAGATTTCCGATCGTACGCGTTCACAGTCACTCTCTCCTCCCTATTCAAGCACGCCCAATTAGGGCCACAACCACGCGTTGAAATGCCTGTCGCTCGACTTTGCCAGGTGTCAGGTTCACGAGATGAAAAGTACGTTCGTCGGTTTTCGAGGCACCAGACCGTCCGTCATGCCGATTCTCCCGATTGGGGCTCGACCGCTGAATCATGTCCCAGATTACTGACCAGGGGCAGGTCGTCTGGTGGAGAATAGATCGCGACGAGCACAAGACGGTCATCGCCAACGTTACGGAACTGGTGCGGAACATTCGGTGGCCCGTAAAAGAGATCTCCTGCCCCCACGCTCAGCCGTTGCTCGCCAACTTTCACCTCCGCCTGTCCTTCGATCACGTAGGTCACCTCCTCGGAGCGGCGGTGGATGTGCATCGAGCCAGCCTGACCCGGCTCAAAGATCCCAACGTGAACGGTCGAATGCGGAGTATCGATAAGCTTCTTGACGGTTCGTTGGAAGCCTGGTGTCTTGATCTGCTCTCCAGCCACTTCAGCTGAGCGAATAATGCGCGGAACCGACGGATCAATTGGTGGGTTCATCAAGCCACCACCTCGACCGACAATCCCGAACGCGCCGCTTGGTACGCAGCTTCAATCACGGCAAGGATGTGATAGGCATCGCGGCCAGTCACTGGAAGCGCGCCACCGGTCGCGAGCGCACCGAGCAACTGATCACGAAATGCGTAATACCCATAGTCGTCTGGTCGCTCGGCAATGACGTCGGGCCAGTCGGGTTCGGCCTGGCCCGGGCGAAAGACGCTAACCGGCCGACCAGAATGCTCGAAGCAAATGCTTCCCCGAGTCGCGTGGATCTCGTTGACCCCCTGAGCGACACCACGGCCCGCGACGACGCTCCACGCGGTTTGCAGGCTCGTGGTGGCACCATTCGCGTGGTGGAGAAACACCAACGCCGTGTCCTCGACATCAATCGCGTGGACGTACGTGCGCGCGATGCCTTGAACCGAGACAACCGGCGCGCCAATCAGCTTTTCGGCGACGTAGACGTTGTGGTAGCCGTTGTCGATCAAGCAGCCACCACCTCCTCGCACACTCTGAGTCCGCCAGTTTTGCTCGATCCCACGTCCAACGACGTGACTCGGGCCGAGGGACTCGACCCGATAAAGAAAGGGCTCGCCAATCTCCCCCCGGCGAAGAATCTCGGTCGCGGTTTCTACCGCCGGGCGATCGAGCTGATTATGGACGACCCCGAGTGCGGTCCCTGCCTGCTCGGCAGCCTGAATCATTCGCTCGGCTGAAGGAAGGTCGGCAGTGAGCGGTTTCTCGGTGATAATCGTCGGAACCTTGCCCGCGGCAGCGAGAACCGGCGCCTCGTGAAAGGCATGGGGCGTCGCGACGACCAGCAGATCCAGAGACTCGCCAGCAAGCATGTCGCGGAAGTCAGCATAGCAATGGCCTGGGGAGAGGTTAGCGCGAGCGGCGAGCAGACTGAGGCGATCGGGAGACACGTCAGCGAGAGCACAAACCTGAACGGCATCACTTCGTTCGAGCAAACCGGGCAAATGGCGGCGCTCGACAATTCCACCACAGCCGACGATGCCAGCACGAATCATGTTCCGCATACTCCGAATCACAACGACCGACGCCATTCAACGACCGTCGGCCGTCTGCAAACGATTACAGTTCGGCAGTATAGACACAGAATACAGCGCTGTCAAGCACTCATGAGGCCCAGTTAGTAAGACTTACCACGTTCAGAACCAGGCTCGTTGTGCACTTTTCGTCTCTTTCGGCATCTTTTGACGGCACAGAACCGGATTCTCCTCGCTACTCCCTCGATTTGCCAACCAAAACCGATGCTGACGGATCTAAGCTGTGTGGAATCGGTAACAGAATACTGTGCTGACCTATTGCCGGGCGTACTGAACCGCGCTACCATGTATACTAAGAGGCGTGCAGATGGATGACGCGCGTCCCCTCAGGGTACAACCGACCCGGAAGGATCGAGTTTTCGTGGCGGATACGGTCAATCGGCGGGCAAGCATTCGTGATGTAGCTCAGGCCGCTGGCGTCTCAACGGGAACGGTATCTCGGGTCTTGAACAACCATGCCTACGTCAGTGCCGAGGTTCGCGAGCGCGTTCGCTCGGTGATTGCCCAGCTTGGCTACCAACCGAGTCCGGTTGGCCGAGCCCTGAGCACGCGGACGATTACCGCGATTGGCATCCTCATTCCAGACATGGCTGATCCGGTTTTCATGGTGATCGCCCAGGGGATCGAATCGGTGGCGAAATCGCGCGGCTACGCGGTGATGCTCGCCAATTCCGATCGCGAGCCGGCGCAAGAGCTCCTCTTCGCTGACCTGATGGCACAATTTAACGTCGCGGGCGTGTTGATCGTCGGGGATAGTCGACGGAACGATCACGATTTACGAAGGCGACTCGGAGTCATTCCCACGGTCGTCATCGCACGACGGGCCGCGGGAAACATCTTTCCCGCGGTGACAATCGACCATTATCTCGCCGCGAAAGCGGCAACCGAGCATCTGATCGAGTTAGGCCACCGACGCATCGGCGCGGTGCGCGGCGATCCGTATTCGGACGCCGGCACCTATCGCTTCCGCGGCTACGTCGATGCGATGCAAGGCCATGGAATCGAGCCCGACCCGAGCCTCGCGGCCGGTGGCAGCTTCGCGATGAGCAGCAGCGTCGACGCGACTCACCACCTGTGCGGCCGCCCGGACCCTCCCACCGCGATCTTTTATCCGAGCGACGAACTGGCCCTGGGCGGTATGCGGGTGATCAAAGACCTGGGTTTTCGCATTCCAAACGACGTATCGGTGATCAGTATCAACGACATCCCGTTCGCGACAACCTCAGATCCGCCGCTGACCACGGTTCACATGCCGGCCCGTGAGCTAGGGACGCTCGGCATGCAGACACTGATTGACATGATCGCCGGCCGCGGGCCAGCGCGTGATGTCGTCCTCGGGATGGATCTCGTCATCCGACATTCGACCGCGCCGCCCCCCTCGACCGCGGGCTGAAAACACGCGTTACTACGCACCGAGGCTCTCGACGAGCAAGCGCAGCGCGGCCACGGCGAACTGCTGCTTGTTTTCGGGACGGGAATCCAGGCCGGTGTTGATCTCGGCAGTACGCTCGATCCCACCGGGACCAACGACCGCGACGTAAGCGAGACCGGCCGGCTTGCTCGAGCGGCGGCCAGTTTGCGGGCCGGCGATGCCGGTCTCGCCGATTCCCCAGGCAGTGCCGAAGCGGCGACGGGCGCCCGCGGCGAGGGCAAGGGCAGTCTCGGCGCTCACCGCGCCGTGCTCTTTGAGCGCCTCGGCTGACAAACCGGTCATCTCTCTCTTGCTTGCCGCGGAATAGCTGACGGCTCCCCCGGCGTACCAAACCGAGCAGCCGGCCCGGTCAGTGAGTGCATCGCTGATCCGTCCCCCCGCCGCGGACTCGGCAACCGCGAGGAATTCACCTCGTGCGACCAGCCGCTGGGCAATCGCTGCCACCAATGCCTCGACGGACTCGCCCATCTGCTGCTTCTCCTCGCTCAGAGCGCTGACCCTGGCTGCCACCGACCGTTTTCGGTCAGAATCGCGGTGATCGCTTCAGCGGGAATCAGCTCGAAACCGGGCGGTGGCTCGATCTCGGCCGACTGACTCCAACGGTCGAGCTTCGCTTCCTCGGCGAGGATGTCGACCGGCCGTCCCTGCCGCTGTGCCGCCACGGCAAGCCGCCGGCTGGGGATGCCATTCAGCACCGAGCCGTCCGGGTAGACACTGTCGGCTCCCAGCCAGACGCGCTGCGCCTCGGCCACCCGCGACGCGATGGCGGCGTCGGGAACGACGACGACCGGAATTCCCGACTGCGCCAGAGCTCGTTCGACCTGTTCGCCGTAGCGGTGTCCATCAACCGACCGCGATTCGGCAGCCAGCACCCGTTCGAGCATACCCTTTCCTTGGGCGAGCCGACAAGCCTCGACGACCGATTCGCTATAGCTCGCGGTGAAAATGGTTTCCGGCGTCGTCAATCGGTCGATCACATAGTGAATTGCGACCGTGCGCGCCTCGCGGGCCGCCGCGATCAGATCGGTGGAGAGGCGCGCCGCCCGCTTTCTCAATTGGATCACGTCACCGGGGCTCGCGGCCTGTTTTTGGAGCCCAGCGAGCCAGCGCTCTACCCAGTAGCGGACCGGCGCCATCCCCGGACGCGCAGCGATCAGCGCCCGGGCGCAGGTCGCCGATTCAGCGAGGAATTCAGGCGCCGACTGAGACGTGGAATGCTCGGCGCAGACGATCGTCGCCCGCAGCGCTTCTTGAGCCAACCAGGAGGCGCCGTGCTCGCGGTCGGCGGCAATGGCCGCGATGCATATTGCTGCTTCCGGGGGCAGGCAGTTGGCTGTACTCACGCCTGACCGCCCGCCACTCGCTGCCAGACGTCCATCAAGCTGGGGACAGTTTCAAAGTTTGCTAAATCGGACGGCTCGATCCAGCGCTGCTCGACGTGCTCCCAGTCGGTTTGAATCCGGTCGGGATGAAGCACCCGAAATCGGAAGGGATGAACCAGCCAGTGATAATCGTTGGCCGCGTCGTCGATGGCGAGCGGTTCACCGGTCGCCATCAGGACGATGTCGTCGTCGGTCAAGCCGGTTTCTTCGCGAATCTCTACTCGTGCCTGTTCCTCGGGTGAATGGCCCGAGTCGATCGAGCCACTGACGCCGGCCCAATGCCCGCGATAGGTGCCGACCCGTTCGCTGCGACGGAGAATCAGAATTTTGCCATTGTATTCCAGAAAGGACGTGACCACGAAACGGACGGTCATTGGCCCACTCTCAGACGAAATCCTCGGCAAAATAGCGGGCCGACAACCGCTCACCGGTGACCTGCTCGAGCGTCGTGTCCCAATCGGCGCGGGCGCCGCGCCGGAACAGATCATCCACCAGGAACGCGCCGGCCGCCGAGGTATCGATCAAGCGGCCAAAACGCTTCGCGATCGTTCGACTGAGCTGGGACGCCATCAACTCGCCAAGCATGTAGTTCTGGTAGTAGACCGGGTAGAGCGCCAGGTGAATCTTCGCAGCCCAATCCGGGGAATTCCGTCCCTCTGGCCGAGGTACCGTCTGATACTTCTCGACCAGGTCCCACCAGAGGGTATTCAAGTCCTGACTAGGATCACGGTACATCGCCCGCTCGAAGTTCACGACGGTCAGAACCCAGCGCACGAAGATGAGCATGCCCAATCGCTGGCGAGCCTGAATCTGCGGTGCCACCGCGGCAACCTCGTCGGCCGCGATGCCCGCCACATCTCGCAGCCAATCGGGATCCAGGGCCAGCCGGCCCATGAGCATGGCTATCGCTTCGGTCGAGAGTGTATGGGCCGGGCGACGCAACAGATAGGGCAAGTCTGGATTCAGGTACTTGTCGTAAATGCCGTGGCCGAGCTCGTGCAGCAAGGTTTCCATCCAGCGCTCGTTCGACTCGAGACTGCACATGACCCGAACATCGCCCCTGTGGTCGATATCGGTGCAAAAAGCGTGCTGGTACTTGTTCGGCCGGGCGTAGAGGTCGCTGCGCTGGAGGATATCCCGCACGTCGAGACCGAGGCCATCGTAGCTGCGAATCGCGATCGCTTCGATCGAGCGTCCGGTGAAGAAGCGGTCGACGTTCACCGCTCCAACTTTCGGCGGCCGTTGGAAAAACGGATCGTGATAGTGCCAGGGACGCAGCTCGGAGGACGAAATCCGATAACGCTCGGCAAGCTGCTGATCCAGCTCGCCCTTGACCTGGCGGAAGGGCTCGGTCGTCAGTCGAGCGAGCTCGTCGAGAGTAGCGAAAAGTCGGGCCTCGTCGATCTCATTGAGCTCAAGGTTCTTCGAAAAGTGGTTAGCGAAGCCGGCGCGCTGCGCCGCTTCGTTGCGTAGCCTGGCGAGCTCGAGCACCGTCGGTGCGACTCGGGGACCAATCTGCTTCATCGCCTCCCACGCCGCCTGCAGCCGCTTGGAATCAGTCTCGGTCATCAAGAAGGTCGTCAGGTCGTTATCCGAACGCGGCTGCCCGTCGAGCGTTCCTCGAAACGTATTGAACGTCGACTCCGCTGCTTTCTGTAGCTGGGTAATCCGATCGATCATGGCCGGATCCTGCTGGCCCTTGGCGAACGAGTGATAAAGCAGTTGAATTTGGCGGGCCACGATCGGGTCAGCGATTCCTCCCGCCTGGTGCCAGTCCTTGACCTTCGCAAAGCGCGCCGGATCGGCGTAGATCCGCATGGACTGAGCCCGCAATTGGGCGAGTCGCTCGTCGTGCTCGGGCTGGCCGGTCGCGGCCGATTCCCACTCTTCGAGCGCCTCTTCGCGATACAACGGCTCGATCTGGCCAACGTGTGCCGTGATAAAGCTTTCCGGTGTTTCCATCTGTTACCTCGGAGTCGGGAGTTGGGAATCAGGAGTCAGGGGGCGAGGGTGCGACGCCGCGGCGTCGCCTGGTTCCCCCCGACTCCCAACTGGCGATTCCCGACTCCCAGTCTAGTGGTCGGTCGGGCGACGCTGGAGAATCTCCAGCGCGTGGGGCAAGACGTCGAGAATTGCACCGAGCGACTCGCGAACCCCTTTCGGGCTACCGGGCAGGTTGACGATCAAGGTCCGTCCGCGCAGGCCGGCAATTCCTCGCGAAAGCATGGCCCGGGGCGTCTGCTTCAGCCCCTCCAGGCGCATTGCCTCGGCTATGCCTGGCACCTCGCGTTGGATCACGTCGCGAGTCGCTTCAGGGGTAACGTCAGTGGGCGAGAGGCCGGTGCCGCCGGTCGTGAGAATCAGATCTACGTCCAGGTCGTCCGACCAGGCGCGCAACACCGCGCTAATCGTTTCCCGGTCGTCAGTCACCAACTGGTACGCTTCAATTTTCCCATCAATCTGCGCCACGAGCTCGCGGATCGCCGCGCCGCTCGTATCTTCACGCTCGCCCCGGGCGCCAAGCGTGCTGGCGGTCAAAATCCCGACCCGAATCACCGATCTGCCCTCCCTCGTGTGAAATAATCTTAACATACCTCCGGATCTACGTTCGCCAATCGCAGCACGACCGGCGGGAGACCTGCCGGAAAGCCGGGGATACTCGGCTTGACACGAATCGAGCCGAGGAATAGGCTGGGGACCAACCGGTTTGCCTTGGTCATTCCCAGGGCGATCGAGGCATCGCGAGAGAGGAGGTTGTTTGTTGATGGCCCCGCTGAATTTACTGATCCTCATGGATGACCAGCACCGCCACGATGCGCTTGGCTGCGCCGCCCAGGGAATCGCCCCGGATCAACGTACCTGGCTGATGGGACACGGCAACACGCCGGTCCAAACGCCTCATCTCGATCGCCTGGCGGCGAGCGGCAGCCGTTTCAGCGAAGCGGTTGCCAACCTTCCGGTCTGCGTGCCCTGCCGCCATTCGTTCTTGACCGGCCTTTATCCGCACCAAACCGGTATCCTGGCCAACTCGCATTACTGGCCGGACCAACCGCCGGTTCCGATTCTCAGCACCTACCTCAAGCAGGCCGGCTACGCGACCGCGGCCATTGGCAAGATGCACTGGAAGTCCCGCCATGCTCCGGCCGAGCACGTGCCCGACAAGCGTGGCTTCGATTTTCGGGTCAGTGCAGGTAACGCGAGCGACGGTCCGCGCGACCGCGATTACGCCGATACGCTCTCGGACTTCGATGTGGAGCAAAATCGACGAAATTCCGAGCGATTCGGATCCGGTGGCGAGAGCCGGCTTGGCTACATCGGCGACGTATCGCACCTGCCGGCCGCACGCTTGCCGGAAGCATGGCTGGCCGACCAGGCGATCGAGTACCTACAGCGTCACCATCGCGAGCGCGGCGACCGCCCCTTCTGTCTGATCGTCAGCCTGAGCAGGCCCCATCCTCCGAACGTGATCCCGGCCGATTACGCTGGCATGTTTGATCCAGGCACGGTTCCGGTTCCTCCGGCCGTTCCGCCCGGGTTTCAGGAAGACGACCACCACATCCGTCGCCACATCGTTGCACGCGATTGGGGACTGATGGCTGAAGCGGAGATTCGCCAGTCGGTTGCACGTTATCTAACGAACGTGCGTTTCGTCGATGATTGTCTCGGCCGGGTGCTCACCGCTCTGGACGAATCCGGCCACGCCGCGAATACCCAGGTCGTCTACTTTAGCGACCACGGCGAGATGCTCGGCGAGAGGGCCGGGGCCCACACCAAGTACTGCCTGTACGAAAGCTCGGTGCGTGTGCCGTTGATCGTGCGCTGGCCAGGCGTCAGCCAAGCCGGGCTCGTCTCTCGGGCGCCAGTCGAGCTCATCGATCTGATGCCGACCTGGCTGGAAGCCGCGGAGATTCCGGTGCCCGCGATGCTGCCCGGGCGAAGCCTCCGCCCGTTGCTGGCTGGCGAGAACCCCCAGGCAATTGGCTGGCGCGAGGTGACACTGTCCGAGCAGTACACCCCGGTCGACGCCCCTGACGCCCCGCGGGCCCAGTGGACGCTGCGCGATGGCCGCTACAAGCTGATCGAGCGCCTGTCCGCCCGCGGTGCGCTCTACGACCTGCGTGAGGATCCTAACGAGTTCTCCAACCGAATTGACGAGCCGGGGCTGGCCGACGTACGCGAGCGACTGCGGGAATCGCTGATTCGGGGCGTGCTGACTCGCGCCGAACAGTTTCCGGCCCAGCAGACCCCGATCGTGGCGATCGCTCGAGGGCCAGTCGTTTCACCCGAGCGGTGATCGGAATCCAGGTGAATCTGCACATTGTCTTATCAAAGGTGTGAAATTCAATGGGAGAAAGAGAGATGGCGCTGACGGGTTCGGAGATAGTTCTCAGTCACGACCAGGTCACTCTCTATCACGAGCGTGGCTTCCTGGTCATTCCGGGCCTGCTGGGCAGTGACGAAATCGACGAACTGTCGCACACGTTCGATGCGCTGCACGACCAGGGCTCGATCCCCGGCTGCTTCACAATCGGCACGCCGGAGGAAATTGCGAAAGACCCACTCAAACTCTATCCGCGCATGATGCATCCACATCGGGTGAACGACGTCGCTCGTCGCTACATGATCGACCGGCGCCTCATGGATATCCTGGCAATTCTGATGGCCGACGAGCCGCTCGCCGCGCAAAGCATGTTCTACTGGAAGCCGCCCAAGGCGCGGGGTCAGGCCCTGCACCAGGACAATTTCTACCTGCGCGTCTATCCGGGCACCTGCCTTGCCGCTTGGATTCCTCTCGACGACACCGATGAGGAGAACGGCTGCCTGATGGTAGCGCCCGGCAGTCACCGCCTCGACATCTTCTGTCCAGAGGAGGCCGACCCGACGGTCTCATTCACTCGCCACTTCGTACCGGTTCCGCAAGGTTTGGCGGAAGTGCCAGTCCGCCTGAAAGCAGGTGATGCCTTGTTCTTTGGCGGGAATTTGATCCACGGTTCCTACCCAAATCACTCGGAAGATCGCTTCCGTCGCTCTTTCATCTGCCATTACATTGGCGCCGCCGCGGAAGAAGTCGCCCGCTTCTACAAGCCGCTCTATCGCCGCGACGGCAGCGAAGTCACTTTAGCGGATGCTCCCAAAGAGGGCGGTCCTTGCGGTGGTCCGGAGGCAATGGGCCCTCACTAAGAAGACTGGCCGCTCGTTTGCAAACAGATCTACCCGACGGCGTCGAGGACCTACCTGAGGACTTTGAATGGCACGCAAGTACGACATCGCGGCGGTCGACGAATTACCGCCCGGCTCAAAAAAGATCATCACGGCTGGCAGCGTTGAAATCGGCATTTTCAACGTTGCCGGGACTTTCCATGCCTTGCCGAACCTGTGCATTCATCAGTGGGGACCGCTCTGCGCCGGGACGGTGTCCGGCACGTTGAGCACGTCGCCGGAGGTCGACTGGAAGTATCAATGGGTGAACGAGGGACAGATCGTAATCTGCCCCTGGCATTCCCTCGAATTCGACGTGACGACCGGCCAGTGCCTGGCCTATCCAAAAGTCAAGCTGCGCCAGTATCCCGTCGTCGTCGAAGACGGCATTGTCAAGGTGATGCTGTAAGCTGAGCGAGTCTCCTCACGGTTCCTGAGCGGTGCCGCCCACAAGACAGAGCCCATACACGCCACTCAGCGAATCGCTCCTCGCTGTAGCTCGATCAGCCGATCTAATCGCGCGTTCAGCTTCTCGTCGACGACCTGGCGAGCGGGATCCGCATCGAACCAGGCGATCGAGCGCGCCACGCCTTCGGCCCAGGTGACCGTCGTTCGGTACTCCGGCACCAGTCGCCTG
>DATLSK010000073.1:0-8007 GCA_035534155.1 Chloroflexota bacterium
AGTACGTGGCTACTGCGCGGCGTGACCGGATCTCTATTCGGGGCCGCGACGGTGTGGGTCGCTTTTCCCCATCTACAAGCAAGTTTTGACGAAATAGTGAGTGAGCTATGATTCCTTACGAACTCATTTCCGAGTTGTCGATGAAGACCCCGAGCAAGATTGTCTTGCTGGTCATGGATGGCTTGGGCGGACTGCCGCGGCCGGAGACCGGGTTAACGGAACTGGCCACCGCGACGAAGCCCAACCTCGATGCTCTCGCTCGCGAATCGATCTGCGGACTCAGCACCCCGATCGTACCGGGCATCACGCCGGGTAGTGGTCCAGCCCATCTGGCCCTTTTTGGTTATGATCCAATCTCCTGTTACGTCGGTCGAGGCGTGCTGTCTGCTCTGGGAATCGGCTTCCCCCTCGAAGCCACGGACTTGGCGGTGCGCGCGAATCTCGCCACGGTGAACGACCAGGGAGTCGTAGTCGACCGACGGGCTGGCCGTATCTCGACCGAGAAGAATCGTGAGCTGGTGGCGCTGTTGCGTCAGATCAAGATTCCCGGCGTCGAGATCTTCCTCGAAACCGAGAGTATGCACCGCGTGGTTTTGATCTTCCGAGGCCCGGACCTGTCCGCGGCGCTCAGCGATACTGACCCGCAACAGGTCGGCGTGCCTCCCCTGCCGTGCACGGCGCTAGAGCCGTCGGCTCAGCATACGGCAGACGTTGTCAACCAGTTCATAGCGGCGGCGCGCCAGACCCTCAAGGAACACCACCCGGCCAACGCCTTGCTGTTGCGCGGATTTGCCAAGTACCCGCACCTGCCACAGTTTGGCGACGTGTACAAGCTGCGCGCTTGCGCGACCGCGACGTACCCCATGTATCGCGGGCTCGGGCGTCTGGTTGGGATGGACGTTCTGAAGACCGGAGAGACGTTTGCCGACGAAATCGCGACAGTGCGCCAAAACTGGGCCGATTACGACTTCTTCTTCATCCATTATAAGTACACCGACACGACCGGCGAGGATGGCGACTTCCCCGCGAAGGTGCGCGCGATCGAGGAAGTCGACCGCTCGCTACCGGATCTCCTGGCGCTTGGCCCCGACGTGATCGCGGTCACCGGCGATCATAGCACGCCGTCGATCCTGCGGGCCCATTCCTGGAATCCGGTTCCTTACATGCTCCGCTCGCGCTACGAAGTCTCGGATAGCGTCGAGCAGTTCACCGAGCGCGCCTGCCAACGTGGGACGCTGGGGCGATTCCCCGCGATGCAATCCATGCTCATGTTGATGGGCAACGCCTTAAAGCTGGAGAAGTACGGAGCGTAGCCAGGGTAGTAGCAGTCGAGAGGCGAGGGACCCGGAAAGCCGCGCCGGGTCATAGTCTGGTTGTACCCGGTCTCTGGGGTCTCGTCTGCCGAGTTGGACGGAAAGTGGGCGAGCTGGTTCTTGATTCGGCCAAGGCGCTGGCGCGGCGGATTCGAACTCGAGAGTTGTCTGCTTTCGAGGTCGTCAACGCCTGTTTAGAGCGGACGAGACATTAGCGCGTGGCGAGCCAGTCGGTCCACTCCACGGCGTGCCAATCACGGTTAAGGACAACATGGCGGTGGCTGGTCTCCCCTGCACGAGCGGAACCTTGGGGCGAGCCCACTGGATTCCGGAGCGTGACGCCCCGAACGTGGCGCGAGGACGTTGCTCTCCGCGTTGCCCAGGAGGTCGAGCGAAGTCTGGGTGGCTGGCAACGACCGAGTTTGTGATCAGGGGGGGATTGCCGGGGCCTCGCACATCTTGACGGACCGCACCGAAAAGAACCGAAACGCGGAAGCACCGAGGCACTGAGACAAGACCGTGAATGCCAGTATATCTCGGTGCACTCGGTACCTTGGTGGTTTGGTTTGAGTCTCTCTTTGAGTCTCTACAGGTTGCCGAGGCGCGTTATTCGTAGATCCAGCGATCCATATCGCGGGAGTAGGACTGGACTTCCTGGCCGGGGAACCAGAGCGCGATCTCGGCAGTCGCGGTGTCCGGTGCGTCCGATGCGTGAATCAGGTTTCGGAGTCCGGTCACGGCGTAGTCCCCGCGAATCGTGCCCGGGGCGGCTTCATACGGACGCGTTGCCCCAACCATGAGACGGACCGCCTTAATTGCCTCGACCCCTTCGAGTACCATCGCGACGACCGGCCCCGAGCTAATATAGTTGACCAGATCGTTATAAAAGAACTTTCCCTGGTGGACGGCGTAATGTGTTTCCGCCATGTCCTTGGGTACGGTCAGCATCTTCAGAGCGAGAATTCGGAAGCCCCGCTGCTCGAACCGGGTCAAGATCGGTCCAACGAGTCCACGCTGAACTCCGTCTGGCTTGATGACGACGAGTGTTTTTTCCATTTCGCGTTCCATTTGCCACCGACGAGCTCGGTGGCACTCCTTTCTGATGATTCACGTCTTAGGAATGAGGGATGCGAGACCGGAGGGGGAGGCCAGTACTGCGTATGACGCTGCCAGTTAAACGGGTTTCTACGTCCAAAGTGGGGGTTCAAATGCCGCGCGACGCCGCCTTCCAGATGAACTGTTCGCGGTCAACGACGACCCGTTGATGGGTGCCCTCGGCTATTTTGCCCGAAGAATCCGACGCGCTGACGTCGAAGGTGATTGTTCGCTCGTCAACATTCGTGACCACGGCCAGGGCACGTACGCGTTTGCCAATCGGTGTCGGCGAGAGATGACGAACGTTGACCATCGTGCCGACCGTTTCCTGGCCGACTTCGAGGCCTTTTCGGACGGCGTGAACGGCCGCGCGCTCGAGCAGGGCCACGACCGCGGGTGTGCCCAAAGTCGGAACGTTGCCGCTTCCGAGCGCGCTCGCGGTGTGCGCTTGATCGACTGTCAGACTGGCTTCGCCGATCATTCCAGGTGTGACCGCCATGTCTCTCCTCGGGGCCGCGTGTCATTTCTGACAGTATAGCATCGCGACCGGTATAATTGGGAAGAAGGGAGCTTCACCCATGCCGGCCGAATCGCCATTTTTCAATCTATCCCTGCTGCTTACCCTGCGTCAGACTTTAGCGGAGCTGGAGCCGAGTCGACCTCCTGTTTTGAAAGAGATCGTCTCCCCGTCTGGCGCACCGGCGAGACGGCTGGCTCTGCTACCCGGCTCTTTCAACCCTTTAACCGATGCCCACGCTGCCTTGGCGGACGCCGTTTTGGCGACCGGATGCTGCGAACGCCTGGGTTACCTCCTGGCCAGTCGAACCGTGAATAAAGAACGCCTGGAAGGCGCGTCGCTCGCCGATCGCCTGATCTGTCTCTCCGAGTTTGTCGGTCACCGGCCAGCCCAGGGGGTGGTTCTCGTCAACCGGGGACTTTACGTTGAACAAGCCGAGCTTGTCCACCAGAGTCTGCCCGTGGTCGAAGATCTCTGGTTTGTTGTCGGACACGACAAGATCGTTCAGATATTCGATCCACGCTACTACCACGACCGGGATGCCGCCCTCGACCGACTTTTCGCGCTGTCTTCGTTCCTGGTCGCTCCGCGCGACGGCGCGGGCCCGGAGGTGCTGCAGGCGTTGCTGGCTGAGCCGGAGAATCGACGTTTCGCGGCTAAGGTCAAGCCTCTCGATCTGGCGGAGCCATTCCGGACCCAGTCGTCGTCGGCAGTGCGTGGCGCTGCCCATCTGCAACGTGGGCTGTACGGCGTGCCGCCGGTGGTTGTGCGGTTCGTTGAAGACACCGGGGCGTACCGTGCACCGGTCCAAGCGCCCGATGGCGAGCAGGTTGACCGGTATGCCTGGCGTGAAAAGGTCATCGAGCTGTGCGAAGCACACGGTATCCGACAACTCCCGAACGGTGTATTCGCCACGCTGGTTGCCGAAACGACGCGGCTGGACGCAACCGGGCGAGTTTGGCGAGAGCGACTCGAGCGGGGTGAGATCGAAGCGCTGGTCCGCGCGGTCGGACGAGCCTCATGAAACGACAGTACGTTTCGATTAGTCTTGGTCTGGTCCTGACGTTCGTGATTGGATTCGGCGGCGGTGTCCTTTTTGACCGATCCGTGTTGTTTCAGGGAGCACCACCAAGCGAGCCGGCGGATGCGCGGGCGACATTTGGAGTATTCTGGGAAGCCTGGCGGCAAGTCGAGCAGCATTACGTCGATCCATCGGTACTGACGCCCGTAAACCTGACCCACGGCGCAATTGCTGGCATGGTCGACGCGCTTGGCGATACCGGCCACAGTCGCTTTCTCACGCCGAAAGAGGT
Source organism: Chloroflexota bacterium (assembly GCA_035534155.1). Lineage (GTDB taxonomy): Bacteria > Chloroflexota > UBA6077 > FW602-bin22 > CADDYW01 > JAJPIK01. Next base: position 4,239 of record DATLSK010000073.1, read on the forward strand.
CAAAGCCGAGCAGCAAAGTCTGGCAGGCACCCTGGAAGGGATTGGCGTGACCGTTGAAATGCGCGATACGGGCTTGACCATCGTCGCGCCTCTCGATGGCTCGCCCGCTCAAAAGGCCGGTTTGATGCCGGGTGATGTCATCGAGAAGGTTGATGGCCAGGACGTCACGCACATGACCCTGGATCAAGCCAGCCAGATCATTCGCGGCCCTCGTGGAACCTCGGTTCATTTGGTGGTGCTGCGACCGGGAGCGTCTGAATTTCTTAATTTCACCGTGGTACGCCAGGAAATTCAAGTGCCGCTGGTGACCTGGGCCACGATTCCTGGCCAGCACGTCGCGTTGATCCGGATCAGTGAATTTGGCGACCGTACCGACGATCAGCTTCGGAACGCGTTGACCGAAGCCAAGGCCGCCGGAGACACGAGCGTTGTCCTTGACCTGCGGAATGATCCCGGGGGGTTACTCGATCAAGCGGTGAGGGTGACGAGCGAGTTCGTGTCGAAGGGTAACGTGCTTTTCGAGCAAGATCGCTCCGGTACACGCAAGCCGTTACCCGTCGCGTCTGGTGGGATCGCAACCAGCGTGCCGCTGGTCGTATTGGTAAACCACGGAACCGCCAGCGCCGCCGAGATCGTCGCGGGCGCGCTCCAAGATCATAGTCGCGCGCAGATTGTCGGCGATCAGACCTTTGGCACGGGTACCGTCCTGAATGAATTCCGACTCAGTGACGGCTCGGCGATTCTGCTAGGCGTAGAAGAGTGGCTCACCCCGAACGGTCACGTAATCTGGAAAAACGGAATCACCCCGAATCGGGTCATCGCCGAGCCACCCAGCGTCCAGCCATTGCTCCCCGAGGAGTTACGCACCATGTCCGTGACCGATTACCAGAAACGCAACGATACCCAGATCAAAGCGGCGCTGCAAATTCTCCAATCCCAGGCGCCTTAGACAACGTCAGCGGGTAATGGTCGACGAGAGACCAGGGTGGCGCGGCGCGGCTGTTTTTAGTGAGGCTTCACGCGGTGCCGCCTACCGTCGCCTGGCCCAGGCCAGGGTTCGTTTCGCCGAGCTTGCGCCAATTCGGATAGAAGATCGCGACGCTCGCCACGATCGCCAGAATAATCAGCCCGGCGCCCGCTTCGGTGCTGGGTGCGCCGATGAGATCAGAGAGCGCGCCCAGTGGCATGGTCGCGAGGGGCATCAGCGACCAGTTCATCATGTAAATGCTCATAACCCGCCCGTACCACGCGCGATCGGTGTTCAGCATCAGCATCGTACTGTTCAACGTCGAATACCCATCGCCGGCCAGGCCGACGATCCCAAGGAAAAAGAGGTCCGCGGCAAAGTCGTGGACGAGAGCGAAAAGCACGAGCCCAATCGCGTAAAAAATGCCAAAGCCAAGCTGCAGGATCGCTTTTTTGGGGTGGTCGGCGATCGCGGCGACAAGTAAGGTCCCAAGCACGCCGCCGACGCCAGCCGCCGCGTAGAGCAGGCCGAGGCCTTCGGGACCGATGTGCAAAACCCGCTGTTGGAACACGGGCAAAAGAGCCTGGTACGGGTTCCCCAAGAGAACCGGGACGAAGCCGAGCACGACTAAGAGCAACAGGCGTTGGTCATTGAGAATATATCGGAAGCCGGAGGTCATTTCTTGGAGGCCAACCGGGCGTCGGGTGGTCGTGGAAGCAGCGACAGGCGATTCGTTCGGTTGGAGATCCAGGCGAAAGATTAAGACCGAGGCCAGGCAGTAACAGATCGCGACACCATCGAAAGATCCCGACGTTCCAATCGTTGGGAGTCCGATCAAGATACCCGCCAAACTCGGACCGACGATGCGGGTGAGGTTGCGAGTCGAGGCGTTCAGGGCAATCGCGTTGCCAAGGTTTTCTGGCGGAACGAGCTGAGGCAGCACCGACTGGCGAGTCGGTGCGTTAAAGGTGAAAACGCCGCCCTCGATCAAGGAAACCACGAGCAGGTGCCAGAATTGGATGACGTGGAAGTGAATGAGCGCGGCCGTGACAATCGCGGTCAGCATGAGGCAGGCCTGGGTCGTGACGAGAAGCTTGCGCTTGTCAACCCGGTCGGCAACGACACCAGCTAATGGCGATAGGGTGAGCATTGAGATCCCTCGTGCGAGACTGACTTCGCCGAGGGCAACGGCAGAGTGCGTCAAGGTGAAAGCCAGGTAGCCCCGGGCCACAATGTTCATCTGCATCGCACAGTAGCTCGCGAGAAGGCTGACCCAGAAAGCCCGATAGGTGGGCACGCCAAGCGACGCGAACGGCTGGCGGACGCTCTTCGACTGCGCGCTTGAGGTCTTGCCATCGATTTTTGCGGGTGGCGTGCGCTTGGCCATGTGTTCCTCTCAGCGACTTTGGCAGGTACGCAGAAAAAGGAAGCGATGCTTCGTCTTCTCGGGCGCTTCGTCAAGATTAGCACAATTCGTTCAGCTAAGGAATAAGGAAGTTGCCGTGTGCCATCTTGCCTTGAGAAAATGCACTGTGATCAAGCAGGTGACCGAAGCTCTGCGCCAGAGCGGTCGTTGCTGGCGCGACACGTCGTCGGCGCAACCGGGCAGGCGTCACCACGTGCCCGGTGCCTCGGAACTTTCCGGTAAAGGCTTACAGGCCCTCGGCCCGATCGAGGGCGCCTGGCTTATCGTGTACTGCTAGTCGCTCGATCAGAGATGCACTCGCCTGGTTTAGTCCGACCAGATCCACATTCACCCCTTGCCGCATAAAGTTGAGCGCAACCTTGTCGATCGCTCCGACGGCCGAGCCGTCCCACAAGTGGGCGTGGGTGAGATCGATGGCCACGCGATCCAGTCTCTCGCGAACGTTGAAGGACGAAACGAAGTCCTGCGCGCTGACGAAAAACAAGTGCCCGTGCAGGTGGTAGGTCCGCTCACGGCCGTCAGCACTCAGTGAGCTGGTGACGCTCGAAAATTGAGACACTTTGTGGGCAAAGAAGAGCGCGCTCAAGATCACTCCGACAAGCACGCCGATCGAGAGGTCGCTCGTCACGACGGTGACGAGAACAGTCATGACCATGACGAAGCTTTCGCTGACCGGGTTCACCGTTAGGGACTTGAAGCTGCTCCAGTCGAACGTGTTGATCGAGACCACGACCATCACTGCTACCAGAGCCGCCATCGGTATCTGCGTCACCAGAGGCTGCAGCGCGACGATCAGGACGAGTAGCCCCACCCCGGCGGTAAAGGTGGAAAGGCGGCCGCGACCGCCGGACGTCACGTTGACGACACTTTGTCCGATCATCGCGCAGCCGGCCATCGCTCCGAAACAACCCGAGACAATGTTGGCGATACCGAGCCCGCCTGCCTCGCTATTCTTGTTGCTTCCTGAATCGGTGAAGTCGTCCACGACTTGCGCGGTCAGAAGCGTCTCCAGCAAGCCAACCATCGCAATCGCAAAGGCAACCGGCAAAATTATAGTCAGAGTTTCCAGATTGACGGGAACCTGGGGTAGGCCCAAAACGGGCAGTGCGCTCGGAAGCGCCCCCAGATCCCCGACGTGTTTCACCCGGGCTCCGGTTTCCGTCGAAACGATTGTTAACACCACAATCGCGACGAGCGCGCTCGGAATAACCTTGGTTACCCGCCGAAACAAGAAAATGATCGCAAGTCCGGCGGCGAGCATCAGGTACATCTGCCAGTTGGCGCCGTTGAATTGGGGCAGTTGGGCAGCGAAGATCAGGATGGCCAAAGCGTTGACAAAGCCGGTCATCACGCTGCGCGGCACGTACTTGATATAT
>DATLSK010000074.1:0-6940 GCA_035534155.1 Chloroflexota bacterium
CGAGCTGCTTCAGTCGGACGCCGCGCTAGCCGGCGTCCCTCAACAGGTAACGGTGAGGCTTCGCAACAATCGCCTCCAGCCAGCTCAGTTTCAGATATCCTTCATGGCGAGCGATGGACTCGCGATTAGCCCGCACTTGCAGGATGTTAGCCTCCGACCAGGAGCCAGTCGCGATCTTCCAATTCAGATCCTGGCGAGCCGTCCGGGTCTCTTCGAGCTCACCGCGGGAGTGCATCGCGTCGCTCAACGCAATGAACTGCTTCAGCCGGTGAGCACGTTCCCGTACCCAGTCGTAGACGAATTCGACGCGATCGCCTACCAAACCGGCGAGGCGCTCGTCCTGGAAAATAGCCACTGTCGCGCCCAATTGGCTCTGACCGGGGGCGTGCTCGAGCTACGCGAACGCGCGAGTGGCATTCAGCACAGTCAGCTCCCGACCCTCGGCCCGCCCATGCCTAATCCCGAGCTAAGCAATCTCCAATTTGTCGGTCGAATCGAAAAGACGGCGACCGGTTGGCGAGCGCTCGCCACCGCCGAACTGCCCCGATGGCCAGGCGTTTGCTTCGAGCGCTCGGTCGAAATCGGGGCGTCGCCCGTCCTCCGGGTTCAGCACCGAATTCGAAATCGTGGACCGGCCGACCATGTTTTCTCATTGAGCCTCAGCCACGCCGCGAGCGGCCCCGCGACACCCGCCCTGACGACCGTACTCCCTCTGCAATCGGGTCGATTGGTCGCGGACGGACCGCAATTCCCAGATTGGCGCGACGGTGCCCCACCATTTGCCGAGAACTGGTTCGTCCGACAGAAGGATGAGGGGGTGTTTGGCGTGATCTGGCCCGGCGTGGCTGAGCTACGCTGGGAAGGGTGGCGTGGCGCGACTTTGACCCTACCCGACGTTCTGCTTCCGGCCCAGATCGAGCGGAGATTTGCCGACGTCACGCTTTTCGTCGGCGCCGGCAATTGGCAGACGGTTCGCGCGACGTGGCAGCGCCAGGAAATCAGCCCACCCCAGCTTGACGCCTCGATTGCGCCGATCGGCCCCCTGGCGCTTCTCCCACCCGCTCCTCTCTTGCTTTGCTCCCAGCAAGCGGCGCACGAGAACGCGACGGTCTGGAGCAGTGCGGCTCGTCCCCAGGCGGTCGACATCGAGGCGGTGCCTCCCGCCGGCTGGCAGCTTAACGTCGCACCGGTCCAATTGGGTCGTCTTGACCAGGGGAATCTCGGAAACATCCAGTTCACTGCCAGGCGTGGCGCCGGCCGCTTTGCCGACATCGGCGAAGTTCGCTTGAACGGGGAGCGCGACCGAGCGGAAGCCCCGGTGTATCTCCTGGCGCCGGGTTCGTCGGATCTGCCGGTGCAGGTCAGCGAGGCCACGCGAAGCGACCGAAAGGTCTACACGATCGACAACGGCTATTATCAGCTTGCCGTCGCCCCCGACTTCGCCGGCAGTGCGATCGGGTTCCGGCAAGCCGGCGTCGAATTCCTGAAGTCTGCCTATCCACGGCCCGGCGTGCTCCCCTACTGCAATCCCTGGTTTGGCGGCATTTGTCCGCAGGTCGGTCCGCTTGGCGAGACCGAGCCTGGCCTCGGCGGCTACCTGGACCGCGAGACGCTGACGGCTGGACTGGTCAACGACCGCGAATTCCTCGGTCAGCAGTGGCGGGGCGTGCGCCTGAGCAGCACCCTGGCGACGGCCAACCACGTCCAGGTCGCGGTAGAATATCTGACGTTGGGCGAGAGCCCAATCCTCCTTTTGGGAATCGAGATCGAGAACCGAGGGCAGGTCAGCATACCGTTCGGCGTCGGCTGGACGGTATACCTGAGCGACCGGGCGCCGGACCAGGCCAGGTGGCTGCGCTGGCGGGATTCATTGGACGGCTTTCGGCGCTGCTCACGAAATAAGGTCGAGATCATTCCGGCCGAGCGCTGGGTCCTGGCCGGACAGGGTGACGCGGTGTCGTCCGTCGCACTGGCGGTCGCGCCGCCTCTCAACGCGCTGGCGATCGATGTGGGGACCGACGGCGCTCATCTGGGAGCGTTTGGCAAGATCACTGTTCCGCCGAGCGGCACGTTTCGCCTGCTCGCCGCGCTGGCTATCGTCGAGCGCACCGTCGAGGCAAAGGTTCTGGCGGAAGCGCTCAGTCGATCAGCCCCGGCTTAAGCGTCGCGATGAAAGGCAAATTCCGGTAGCGTTCCTGGTAATCCAGACCAAAGCCGATGACGAACTGGTCGGGAATCACGAAGCCGACGTAGGCGATTGGCAGATCGACCAGCCGCCGGTAGGGTCGGTCCAAAAACGTCAGGATGTTTAACGAAGCCGGCTGGCGAGCGCGCAGGGTCCGGACAATGTAGCTAAGGGTCAGCCCGGTGTCGACGATGTCTTCGACGATCAGGACCGGACGTCCCTGGACGTTTTGCTCCAAGTCTTTGATCAAACGAACCGTTCCAGCGTGCCCAGTGGCTGGCGCGTAACCGCTGATCGCCAGAAAGTCAACCGTCACCGGCACCTGAATCTCTCGCAGCAGATCCGCCAGGATCGCGACCGAGCCTTTCAGTACCGCGATCAGGTGAACGCCGGTGTCCTGATAATCCCGAGTGATCTGCGTGCCAAGCTCGCGGACCCGGTTGCTGATCTGGTCTTCGCTGATCACGACCTTGTCGATCACGTCGTCCGCGAAACTCACCGGCCCGCACGCGTGCCATCAGCTTGACCCGGAAGGGGGTCAGACCGTATAATAAAGGGCACGTGGGGGCGTAGCTCAGCGGGAGAGCATTGCGTTCGCATCGCAGGGGTCAGGGGTTCGAATCCCCTCGCCTCCACCACGTATCACTTCTCCTCGATCCGACGTCGATCCATCGCATTCAACTTGGCCACGCGGCGTCGGAACTGCTCCTCATCCGACATGTGCGCCCCGAGAAACGACTGAATCAGCTCGATTGCCATGAACTCGCCCACGATTTGGGCACCCAAGCAAAGGACGTTGGCATCGTCGTGCTCGACGCACTGGCGAGCCGAATACAGATCGTGGCAAAGCGCGGCGCGAATCCCGGAGATCTTATTCGCGGCCATGCATGCGCCAATGCCGGTGCCACAGAGCATAATTGCCTTGTCGGCCTCGCCCCGCGTCACCGCGCCACACACTAATTGGGCCACGTCGGGAAAATCAACCGGCTCGGGTTTGTCCGGCCCGTAAAGCAAAACCTCGTGTCCCCAATCCGCGAGTGCGCGCGAGACTGCGCCTCGCAAGGGAAACCCAGCGTGGTCACCACCAACCGCGATTTTCATCGGTCAGGCCTCCTCGTTTCGAGAGGCGGTGCGAGCAAACCGCCCGCCCGCGCACTATCATATCCTCTTTGGCAATTCAGGCAAGTGGCGCAGCACTTGCACTGATCGAGGCAGCGAGGAGACAACGCCGTGACCACGGAACCGCCCCCTGCGAAGAACGAACCTCCGATTGCCATTCAGTACAAGTCGCCAATCGGTCCCCAGGATATCCGTGACACGATCGTGATCAAAGACCTTGACCTCTTCTTGATCACGAACCTGAACGGAAACGTTCCCCGGGGCAACGTCAACGGACTCGGACTCTACTTCCACGACACTCGGTTTCTCAGCACGTACGAGCTTGGCCTAGAAGGGATCGATCCGATCTATCTCCTATCGACCGGCCGAGAACGGTTCAGCCAGGTGCAAGAGCTGACCAATCCGGATCTCGTCACCCAGCAAGGCGCCCACGTCCCCCGGCAAGTGATCCGGATTCAGCGCAAACGGATCATTGGTCCGGATCTCTGGGAAGAAATCAGTCTGGCGAATTTTCACGACGCTCCGCTCAACGTCGAGTTATCCCTCGAGTTCGAAGCAGATTTTGCCGACACGTTTGTCATCCGCGGGCTGGTCAACGGTCCCCAGGGAACCCACTATTCACCCGAATGGACGTCCAGCGGCAGCTTGACTTTCCGTTACATCGGCATCGATCAGGTTACGCGAACCACCCGAGTCGACTTCGATCCACCGCCTACCGATTGTTCGGTTGGGAAAGCAACCTACCTGCTTCAACTACCGGCGCGCAGCGAAACGGCGTCAATCCACGTTCGAATCGCAATCAGCCCCGGCGCTCCAACGCTGAACGCCAAGCCCGAGCTGCCGATCCTGATCAAGGAACGAACGGAAAAGTACCAGACCTGGCTGGAAGGACTCGTTGGCGCCAGCAGCGACAATCCGGCCTGGGACGGCGCGATTCGTCGCGCCCGCTTCGATCTTCGTCTGCTCGAAAGCAATATCCAAAATCTCGACTATCCGGCGGCCGGGGTGCCATGGTACGTGGCTCTCTTCGGCCGCGACTCGCTGATCACCTCGCTGCAAACGACCTGGCTCACCTCGCGAGTCACCTCGGTTCTTCGCGCCCTCGCGAGGTTTCAAGGACAAGTCGTGAATGATTGGAAAGACGAACAGCCCGGGAAGATCCTCCATGAGCTGCGTCGAGGCGAGCTTGCCCACGCGAACGTGATCCCATTTAGTCCATACTACGGCACGGTCGACGCGACGATCCTCTTCGTGATTCTGCTCCAGGAGTACTATCAAATTACCGGCGACGTCGATTTCGTCCAAGAGCTGGCGACCCCACTCGAACAAGCGCTCGCCTGGATGGAGAAGTACGGTGATATCGACGGCGACGGCTTTATCGAGTATCAATCGCAGTCGCGCGCTGGCTTGCGCAACCAGGGCTGGAAGGATTCCTGGGATGCGATTATGTACGAGGATGGCTCGCTGGTCGAGCCGCCAATCGCCCTGGTTGAAGTGCAGGGCTACGCCTACGCCGCGCGACGGGCCGCCGCGGTTCTATACCGAGCTCTCCAAAATAACGAGCTCGCCGCCAAACACGACTACCTGGCCGACTGGTTGCGGGATCACTTCGACTCGGCCTTTTGGATGCCGGACCGGGGATGCTACTGTCTGGCCCTCGACAAAGATAAACGCCAGAGCAAAGTCATTAGTTCCAATGCCGGCCAGGCCCTCTGGTCGGGAATCGCCAAACCCGAGCGAGCGAAAATGGTCGCCGAGCGCCTCATGCAACCGGATATGTTCAGCGGCTGGGGCATCCGCACTCTCTCAACGCACGAGCTCCGCTATAACCCGATGGGCTACCACGTCGGCACGGTTTGGCCACACGACAACTCGCTGATCGCGTACGGCTTGAAGCACTACGGGGAAGAAGATAAGCTCCTGCAGATCTTGACCGGCCTGTTCGCCATCGCCAGCCAGATGCCGGATGGCCGGCTTCCCGAGCTGATTTGTGGCTTCGAGCGGATCGAGGGAGAAGACCCCGTGCGCTATCCGGTTGCCTGCAGCCCGCAAGCCTGGTCGTCCGGGGTCTTCGAGTTCTTTCTCCGACTGCTCCTGGGGCTGCAAGCCGACGCGCCTAACCATACATTGCGCGTGGTCCGGCCCCGTTTACCGGAGTGGCTTCGCCAGCTCGCAGTGACCGGAATCACAGTGGGACAAGGTTCGGTCGATCTCGCCTGCCGTCGGGAAGGCGAGCACACCTACACCGAGATATTGAAAGTCAACGGCGACGTCCAGGTCAGCTTCGTCGAAAAATGGTAACGCTCAGGTTGCGACGCTCTTCCGGATGCTCGTCACCGCCTCGACGATGCGATCGAGATCTTCGGGTCCGGTATAGTAGCCAACCGATAGACGCACACCGTCCGGGTCGCGCACCGCGCGCTGGACAATCTTCCAGTCGTTCCAAAGCCGCGAGCTGAGATCTTTCCCGGCAACGCCGTCGATTTTGAAGTTGAGAAGCGCCGAGGCGTGCTCCCACTGCTGCGGCGTCTGCACGGTCACTCCGTCGATCACGGCGAGACGCTGCTTCAATTGGGTAACGAACTCGCGCTCGTGATCGGCGATCGCTTCCCAGCCGATGCCGTCTAAATAGCTCACCGCGGAGATGATACCGACGTACAAAGCCGGATTGAGCATGCCGTACTCGAAGCGCGACGCGGCCGGGGCGAAGCTGACCCGAATCGATTCCGGATGGTCGAGCTGACCCCAGGGAAAACCATCGGCCAGCGAGCCGCCGCCAACGTACTTGGGTGTCAGCTCGTCGAGTCGATCCTTTCGAATCGCCAGCACGCCGGTCCCTTTCGGACCGCAGAACCACTTGTGCACACTGCCGGTGAGGTAGTCGCAACCGAGCGCCTGGAAGTCGACCGGGAACATCCCGACCGATTGCGCGCCGTCCAGGAGAACCCGGGCGCCCTGACGGTGGGCCAGCTCGATCATCTCCTTCGCCGGCTGGCGAATGCCGGTTTCGCAGGAGACGTGACTGAACGCCGCCATGCGCGTCTTCGGCGTGAGCTGGGACGCGAACGACTCGAGGGTTTTTTGCGGGTCGTGATGGAAAGTAAATCGACGAACCTCGACGCCAATCGTCGTCTGCAAGGCAAATGACGGATAGGTGATCGCCGGGTGCTCTTCGCTGCCGATCAAGATTTGATCGCCAGCCTGGAAAGGAAATGCGCCCATGACGATGCTTACGCCGTCGGTTCCGCTGCGAGTGACGGTTACCTCGTCGGGCGCGGCATTGAGTACCGCTGCCAGTCGGGCCCGCGCTTCCTGCATCTGATCGACAATCTGACGGCGGACCCAAAAGCCGTAGCGCTCGAATCGGCCGAGCGTGTCGAAGTAGGTCGCCAGGACCGGCTCGGCCATGATCCCTTCGGTGCCATTGTTCATGTAGATGACGTCCGCCAGGGCCGGCAGCGCCTGGCGAATCGCCGTGAGATCGTATTCCTTGACCGCGGGCATCGTCTCTCTCCTAAATCTTACGAATCCGCTCTGAAAAATCGCGGGTGGCGTTGACCAAAAAGGATGCGAAGCTCAAGGAAATGATGCGACAGCCGCGCTCGACGTGCTGGCGGGCTGTCGTGACATCGCCGG
>DATLSK010000075.1:0-22213 GCA_035534155.1 Chloroflexota bacterium
GTTACGTCGACCTCTTGGGGACGATTACCGGGCCCGACTAACCGAACGAAGCGTCGTCCACCAAAGGTTGAGATCGCCACCGTCGGAAGAATCAGCACGTTCTCTTTCCGCTGGACATCAATCGCCACGTTGGCCAGCTCGCCAAGCTGCACTGGTCCGGGAGGGGTCGGCAGGTTGAGCCGAACCGTTCGAAGATTGGCGGGAAGCTGGGGATTGTTCCCACTCGCCACGGCGGGCATGCGAATGACCTGGCCAGTCAAGGTGGTATTCGGGAACTCACTGAGAACGACCGTTGCTTTCTGGCCAAGCTGAACGTTCGCCAAATCGGTAGGCTGCAACTCGACCGCGATCTCCAGCTTGGCCGGATTCGAAACCGTCAAGACCGGCGTATAGGCCTGGATCTGGTCGCCATCGGTATTATCGGTCTCGGTCACGACCCCGTCGAACGGCGCGGTAAGCTGCGCTTCATCCAACTGGGCCTTGAGTGTGTCGTACTGCAACTGGGCCAAATCGGCCTGCTTCTGGGCAATTTCGACGTCGATGCTCTTTCCGGACGCGGCTCCCAACGCCTGATCCAAGGTGGATCGAGCAACGTCGAGCGCCGACTGGGCACTGACGACGCCTTGCTTTGCCGCGTCGACGTCCGCCGCGGTCGGCCCTTGCTGGAGGACGGAGGCCTTGGCGTCGGCGGCCTTGAGTGCGGCCTGATCGGCGTCAATTTGCTTCTTTAGATTCGCGACATCGTCCGGCAGCGGACCCTGCATCGCGATCGCATACGCCGCCTTGGCCGAGTTGTAATCGGTGGTCGCCGATTGGAGCGCCGCGGACTGGGGCAGCGCGCCGATATCCGGTCGGGACTGAACCTGATCGTAGGCGGCCTGGGCCTGCTTCAGCGCGGCCGTCGTCTTATCGAGAGCGGCCCGAGCAACCGCGATCTGGTCGGGCGTCGGTGGGGTCTGCATTTGCGTCAGTGCCGTTTGATCTTTTTGAAGCTGGCTCTGAGCCGCGCTCACCGCGGCACTAGCGCTCTGCACGTCCGCCTGGGTCGGGCCCTGGGTCAGTTTCGTGAGCGTATCTTGTGATTTCGCGAGATTCGCCTCGGCCGCGGTTAACCCGGCCTGGGCAGCGACCACCACCGTCGATTGCTGGCCGGAGAGATCTTTGCCCATCGCCTGCTGTACTTTGAGCTCGGCGATATCCCACTGTACTTTCGCGGTTTGCACCTGGTCTTTCAGCGTGCCGGTGTCGAGCTCTGCCAGCAGCTGGCCTTTCTTCACTTTTTGGTCGGTCTCAACGTACATATGATAGAGACGGCCATTCTCGCGGAAGTACATGATCGATTCCTGGTTCGCCGCGATTCGACCGAGCGCCTTCACCACTTGCTCGATCGTTCCTTTTGTCACGGTGTAGACCGGCTTGTTGCTGTCAGCCGGAGTCGGCACCGGCGTCGGTGTCGGATAATCCTCTGGCAGCTTAGTACAGGCGCTCAGGACGATCCCAAGCGCTACGAGCGCCGACGCGCACCGCCGACTCCAAAGCCTCATCGGTTTCCGCCCTCCTCGTCACTCCTGCGCCGATTATAGCCGAATGCTCGCCTCAGTCAACCCCGGTCGATCGCAGGACAGTCACCGCCTCGATGTGGTGAGTCTGCGGAAACAGATCAATTGGCTGAATGTCTTCGACCTCGAAGCCATGTTGAGTGAGAAACGCCAAATCCCGCGCCAGGGTTGCCGGGTCACACGAAACGTAAACGACCATCTCGGGGCGAAGGCTGATCAATGCCTGCAAGACGCGCCGATCGCAGCCACTTCGGGACGGGTCGAGAACGACGGCCCGGGGACGTTCGGCAAGTCCGATCAGTTGGCTCTCGGCACGCCCTTCGACAAACTCGACGTTGTCAACGTCCTGAGCATTATGGCGAGCATCGCGTATCGCGGTCGGAGACTCTTCGATCCCGACCACTCGTCGGACGCGCTCCGCGATCAGCAAGGAAAACGTGCCCACGCCACAGTAGGCATCGACCACGAAATCACTTGCCTGTAGGTTGAGCCGATCCAGCACCAGCAGGGCGAGAAGGTCAACCTGACTGAAGAATCCGCGACGCTCGGTTCCTCCGGTGTCGCGAATTGCTTCGGGCAGCTCGCGCTGATCGAGCCGGGTATTCACCTGGAAAAACGAACCGGCCGAGACGCGATAACGGCGCCCTCCGAGAATCTCCTCGTAGGCAGATTGGCCAGAAATTGGCTCACCGACTCCCGACGGCAGCTTTGGCGCGATCAGCAGTTGACCGGTTCGGCTTCCGTAGCGAATCGTAAGCGGCCCGGCTGGGAGCGACAATCCTCGCAACTGTTTCATGACGTCGACAATCGCCGGCTGCATAATGAGACAGGCCTCGATCGGCAGCCGCTCGTTACTCTGAAATCGGGCAAAGCTCAAGCTCCCATCCGGTTCGACACTGAAGCGCGCGTGATTGCGGTAGGCGTACGGTTCAGCCGCCGCGATGACCGGACGAATTGGCAGCTCGGGTAAATGGCCAATGTGGCTGAGCTGGCGGCGCAGGATCTCTTCCTTCCAGCGAAGCTGGGCCGCGTACGCCAGGTGCTGCCACTGACAACCACCACACGCGCCGAAATACGGGCAAGGCGGCGTCACGCGCTCGGGCGCGGGCTCGTCGACTGCCACCACGACCCCGCGCGCGAATCGCGGTCGCACCTCTTCGATCTCAACGCTGACCCGTTCGCCGGGCAGTCCCCCCCGCGCAAAGACCGCGAAGTTATCTTCGATGTGGCCAACCGCGCCGCCTAAATAGCTAATGTCGGTTAAGGTAAGAAATATACGAGTTCCAGGGTGCAATTGCTCTCCCGTGACTTGCTGTTCGTGACTACATTGAGTATAATTCAGTTACACGGGGCGTAGCGCAGTTTGGTTAGCGCGCAGCGTTCGGGACGCTGAGGTCGGTGGTTCAAGTCCACTCGCCCCGACCACTCTCGATCGATTGACCCGGGTTCCAACGAATATTGACGTCCGGACGGTCGGTCGTGTATAGTGCGGAAGTAGAGCCGGCGGCATTGGTGTAATGGTAACATGTCTGCTTCCCAAGCAGAAGAGTGACGGTTCGAGCCCGTTATGCCGCTCCTCACTCGTACCGCGTGAGTTGGGTCGTTCACGGATGGCCCGTCGCTGGCGCGCTCGAGTCCACTGACAGGGAATGGCGCACCGTCCGAGATTATCATGGGGCGGTAGCCGCGAACGCGGTTCGCCGGTTCCAGAGGTGGTCAAAATGCCTGCATCACCACGAGATGACTTCCAAATCCGGGGCGATTCGAACGATCGCGGATGGTTCGATTCATCCCGTTACTCGGTTGTTCAGCGGTTTTTCCTGATTCGCCTTGAACGCATGGTTGAGTTGCGCCGTTCGCCCGAAGCACGAACCGAGACTTGGCAGTCGACGCTGATCGATCGCGCCATTTACTCGACGTTCCGCGATTGCGTCGCGCTCGGGCTCGCCGATGAGGCGCGCACCGTGCTCCGTGGTGAAGAGCGCGCTCCTCACAGTTCAGCGTCCGCCTGAGCAACTTCCGAATCGAGTCGCGAGGACACAACAGATCAATGAGCAAGCAAGCCATGCAGGCCATTCTCGATCGCGCCTGTAAAGACATGCGGTTTAATACTCACATGATCAATGATCCGGATCAGGCGATGGACGAGTATGACGTGACCGCCGAAGAGCGGGCCGCACTCAAAAGTTGCCAACGTGAAATGCTCGTATCGGTTGGCCTGGACGAGCGGATGACCGCCTGGATTCCCTGGCAGTGGGCGCCAAACCGTCGTAAGTAGGTCGCTCTCCGGCGACGAACAGAGTAATAAAACAAAGGAGGGGTGACACACCCCTCCTTTGTTTTATTACTCTGTTTTGCTGACGTAAGCCGCTTTAGTTTTCGGAAACCTCGCGGGTTCGCTCGAAACAGGTGCTGCAATAGACCGGACGGTCTAACCGGGGAAGGAAGGGGACCATGGTTTGCGCGCCGCATTCAGCGCAAACGACCGCGTGCATTTCGCGGGGAGGCTGTCCAGTCCGCTCCCGACGTCGCGACGCCCGACAGGCCGGGCAACGCTGCGGGTCGTGTAGTAGACCCCGCTGCTGGTAAAACTCCTGCTCGCCGACTGTGAACGTGAACGTGATTCCACAGTCTCGACACACCAGCGACTTGTCCACCTTGTACGTACTCTCTACCGAATTTGCTTGATCAACCATGAAGTTGGCTAGTGCCTCCCGTCTTACGCTTGATGACCTCGAGCGACGCGTGTCTCGAGACCGTACACCGGCTTGTCCCAGATAGCAACCCTTCGAGCGATGGGTTTCGCGCTCCCGTGGATCAAGCTGGGCCGATTATAGCACGGGCTCATTGTTACGTCTACAAGCCCCGGGGGACCCATGTTGGCTAGTACTATTGGGGTTTCGCATTGACAATGGCTCGGTAGACCGCCACGGTCTGTTCGGCCACGCGCTGCTGGGTGAAGTTGTCGAGCACACGCTGCCGACCGCGCTCGCCTAGATCTCGACGCCGCTCGCGGTCCTGCTGGAGCGCGATTAAGTGCTCGGCCAACGCCGCGGTGTTCCCTTCCGGGAAGATGAGCCCGGCCTCGCCGATCACGTAGGGTATCTGTCCGGAGCTCGAGCCCACGACCGGGACTCCCGAGGCCATCGCCTCGATCAAAACCCGCCCGAACTGCTCACGCCAGGCCGGCGTACTCCGCGAGGGAAGCACCAGGACATCGAGTTGGTTCATGAGGGTGGGAATCTTACTGGAAGCGACGTCACCGCGGAATTCCACGCGGTCGCTAAGATCCAGATCTGCCGCGAGTCGTTCCAGTGCCGCACGCTCTTCACCCGAACCCACCAGCAGCATCTGCCACCGCCCGGGCAGCAAACGCGCCGCGTGCAGCAGCAGATCGACCCCTTTCGCCGCCACCAGTCGCCCGACGTAGCCGATTCTGAACAAGTCCTCTCCCTGACGATCGCGTGGGCAGAACACGTCAGGGTCCGTCCCGAATTGCGGTATGACCCAGATCGACTTCTTGAAGCCTTTCTGGCGCAGGACGTCGCTCGCATCTGGGATTCCGGCAATCGCGCCGTCGCAAAGACGGTAATTGTCCGCTTCGAGCCGGGAAAAAGGAAACGGGTAGCGTTTGTACAGATCCTGCCAGGTGAAGAACAAGCGTGACGCACCGACCGCGCGCGCAGCGCGCATGCCAAGCCAGGTGGCCAGATTATAGGGCTCTTCGTCAAGCTGAACGACGTCCGGCCGAAGCTCGCGGAGGAGGCCCGCCAGCCGGGGATAAAAGTGCCAGTGAAACGCCCCGTTGAAAAGAATCGGCGTCACCCGGACCGCGTAACCACGTCCGCTCGACTGTTCCAAACCGACCTGACTGGTCCCCTCACGCCACGACGCCGGCGTGATCAAGGTCAGCTCGAGACGGTCGGCACGTGCCATCTCCTCCAGCTTGCGATGGTACGTCGCGCGCATAAATGCCTTTGAGACGACGACGACTCTCACGACGCCAGCTCCGCTACCTCACGATAGACCCGAGCGGTCGCCGCCACCGTGGCATCCCAGCGGAACGCTGCCGCCTGGATCGGTCCGCGTCGTCGCAAGTCTTCCCGGAGCTCAGAATCGGTCAGCACCTGTCC
This sequence comes from Chloroflexota bacterium, assembly GCA_035534155.1. Classification (GTDB taxonomy): domain Bacteria; phylum Chloroflexota; class UBA6077; order FW602-bin22; family CADDYW01; genus JAJPIK01. The sequence continues at coordinate 5,693 of DATLSK010000075.1, forward strand.
CAGCGATTCCGCGAGCGCCAGTGGATCGGTTGGGTCAAAAAGCAAACCTGCCTCTCCGACAACTTCCGGCAACGAAGAGGCCGACGAGCAAACCACCGGCGCGCCACAGGCAAGCGCTTCGAGCGGGGGCAGACCAAACCCTTCGTACAGCGACGGGAAAACAAAGGCGTCGGCGCGGCAATGCAGTGCCCGAACGTCATCGTCGCCGACCACCCCGAGGAAACGGACCGCGTCGACGATTTTCAAGCGCTCGATGTCGGGTCGCGGATCGTAAAAGAACGACTCGCCGGTCCGCAACGCCCCGACGATTGCCAGGCGGTGGGGAAGGTTTCGGTCACGCTTGAGCGCGGCGAAAGCCTCGATCAGCCGCTTGACGTTCTTACGACGGTCGAGCCCTCCCAAATAGAGCACATATGGACCATCTAAACCGTACGTCGCCAGGACCCGCTCGGCCCAATCCGCGTCTTCCGGCGTCGCCAGGGGGCGAAAGCGCGCGTCCGCCGCCAGGGGAATCACCTGAATATTCGCCTCGGAAATGCCAAGAAGCCGCTGCAGGTCGCGAGCACTGGCCCACGAATCAGTCAACACGCGATCCGCCGATTGGATGCCACGGCTCACAAGCGCGGTATACAGGCGCTGACCGGCGGTGCGCCGATACTCGGGTCGAACAATCGGAACCAAATCGTGAACGGTAACCACGGTCGGCTGGCGTCGCCAGATTGGCGCGGCAAAATAGGGATAGTGCACCACCTCGACCTTGGCACGGGTCGCGGCCGACGGCAGTCCGAGTTGCTCGTACCAGATCTTCGCAAGGCTCCGTGGCAGACGATCGAACGGAGATTGGATCAACTGCACCGGCCGGTCCGAGGCACCGCGTGGATCCGGTGGAAAGGCGCGCGATCCTAACAAGACCGGCTCGACCCAGCGCCCGATCCCCGCGACCAATTCACCGACGTAGCGACCAGTTCCGGAGAACGGGTAATGCAGGAACAAGGCATTCAAGCCAAGGCGTGCTTGCACTCGGCGCCTCAGTTCTCGCTCAGCCGACGGTAAATGTTCAATACCCGCTCGGCCGCGGCTTCCCAGGTGAAGTGCTGGGCACGCTCCAGCGCCCGCTGCCCCAGCATCGCCCGCCGCTCCGGCTCGTTGAGGAGCGCCCCCATCGCCTCGGCCAAACCATCGACGTCTTCCGGCGTCACCAAAATGCCGGTGTCTCCGACGACTTCCGGCAGAGACGAGGTATTCGAGCAGATGACCGGCGTCCCGCACGCCATCGCCTCCAGCGGCGGCAGGCCGAAACCTTCGTATAAGGACGGAAAGACGAAGGCATCACTCAGCGAGTAGAGCACGGGCAGGTCATCATCGGGAATTCGGCCCAGATAAACGACTTCCTGTTCGGCAACCAGTTCCTCGACGTCGTGCAAGATATCCTGGTAAAGCCAGCCGAGGCCGCCCGCCAGCACGAGTTTGTGCCGAGCCCGGTGTTTCTGCCGAAAGATCTTGTAGGCTTGAAGCAGCCGACGCAAGTTCTTTCTCGGCTCAATCGTTCCGACATACAGCATAAACGGGAAGTTCAGGCCGTACTTTCGGCGAGCCGCTTCGTGGGCCGATTCGTCCTTGATTGGCCGAAAGCGACGGTCGACACCCGAATACACGACTTCGACGCGTTCTGGACGTACGTCGAGCAAAGTCATCAGATCGTTCCGTGTATTTTCCGAATCCGCGGTGACGTAATCTGCTTCGCGCACCGAGATCGGAACGATGCGTTCCAAATGTCCGCGCAGCCGCTCGTCGGCGCATTCCGGAACGAGCAAAAAGGAAAGGTCATGCACCGTCACGACCGTCGCGCCGCGCCGGACCGGTGGCAGAACGAAGTCTGGAAAGTGGAACACGTCGGCCGGACCGGTCAGGGCATCAACCGGAACGGGCAATCCGAGCTTGTACCACAAAATGTTCAACGTACGTTGGGAAAGCCAGAGCGGACGGCACTCGACGTTCTTCCCGCTGGGCGCGGTCGCCACGTCCTTGCGCGGTCCTTCTTGCCCATAGAACAGCAAAAAATAGGTTTCCGGGTCAAGCGCGACCATGGCGTCCACCAGGCTGCGGACGAAGCGTCCAACTCCAGCGCCCTGGTGCACCGCCGCCGCATAGTCAATCGCGACCCGCAACGTCCCTTTCCCTCGCTCGTCGGAATGACTTCATGCGTGGCGCTGGCTGTACAGATAAACGAAAAAGCCAATCACAACAATGCTCAAAAAGCTAATCGATCGGTCAAGCAAGGCGACAGACAGGGCAACCGTTTGATTGACGTGGAGCAGGACGAGCGCTCCCACGACGGTCGCCTCGACGTACCCCAGACCGGCCGGTGTGCCTGGAGGCGCGGTGAGTAGCGCCTCACCGAGAGCGATGAACATGACCATGAGGAGATTCACCCCGAAGTTCGGAGAAAGAGTAACCCCGATGGCTTGGGTGACAAAATAGAGACGCGCCGTTTCAATGAACCAGGCCAACAAAGTGAGGCTCAGCAATTCCGGATAGTGGCCAAACGCGCCAACGGTTCCGGTTTGAAAGTGCTCGTACAACTCATGAAAGCGCGACGGCACGAAGCGCCGAATGATTGGATCGAGGCGCCGCATCGAGAGCAAGCCGATCCCGCCGATGAGGACAATGACGCAGCCAAACTCGATGACCGTGAGAACCGTCCCCGGCAACCGACCACGGAAGCTGAGCAACCCGGAAATGCCGAGGAGCACCAGCATGACTGCCAGATCGAGCAGGCGTTCGGCAATGATCGTTCCCCCGCCCCGCGGGCCCGAGACGATCGAGCGCTGCCGCAGAACGTAGGCACGGTAAACGTCGCCAAGCTTGGCCGGCACGATCCCGTTCACAAACCAGGACAGAAAGATGATCTCGCCGAGGACCGGCAGCTTCGGAAGCTGGTCGCGACGATATCCGGTGTTCTCGAGCATGCGCCGCCAGCGCAGCGCCCGGACCGGAAAGGCCAAGTAGTAGATGACAAAGCCGATAGCGTAGAGCCGCCAATTGGCGCTCGCGATGACGTGCCAGGTACCAGCGACGTCAATGTTCAGTCGCGTAATACCAAATCCCAGAATGATCAGCCCAATTGCAAATGAGATGAGAGTTCGCGGGCGAAGGATCCGACGAGCGAGCGAAATCCCACTCGGTGACGAAACGGGTGATGCCGTCGCGTCTTCCTGTACGAAGCTCACCGTGACTCCTGTGGATCACCGGCCGGCTGGCGACCGATCGCCCCCGCTAGCCCGATCAGCAATCCCAACTGCGCATTCAGTCCGTGGACGTACAAGTCGTCCACTACATTATGAAAAGCCACCGCCGCAAAACTCGCCAACACACCGGCGACCAACGCTTGATCGAGATTGCTCTTGGCCCGTCGCCAGCCGGCCAAAATCACCGCCAGCCAGGCCAGCCATTGCCCCACGTAGCTTGCCAGGCCCAAAAAGCCTTCCTCGGCAAGCACGTTGAGATAGACGTTGTGGGCGTGCCCGAGGGGATCTTGCCAAATCGCATTCACTCGGAAGTCTGGGTAGGCAATTGGGTAATGGCCCGGCCCAACCCCCAGGATCGGGTGCGCCAGGTACATGTCCCAGGCAGCTTCCCAATGTGCCATGCGCTCGATAATCGCCCAGTTCTGCGGCGTTGGAGTAATCTGGCTAACGTCGTACAGGCCAAAGTACTCGGTGATCTGCCCTAATCGGTGTGAAATCGCCGCCGGTACGACGTGCAACGCATCGAGAGCGAAAAGCGCGGCGAAGGCGACCAGGCCTAGCAAAATCAGTGACCCACCGCGCCGCGTCTGGCGCCAGGCCACCACCACGATTCCGACTGTGACGCCGATCCAAGCGCCGCGCGATAAGCTCATGAGCAGCGCCCCGCCACCAATCGCGGTCGCGACCAACGCCAACCCGGTGAGAAGGTCCGGTCGTTTCTGCCAGGGACGCTGCCAGACCACGATCGCCATGGCAATCGGCAAGGTCATCGCGAGGTAGCCGCCGAACGGATTTGGCTGGCCAAAAGAACCGTAAGCGCGCAAGAAGGGACCGATTCGAAAGCTGGGCGGCCCACGACGGAGAAAAAACTGCACCCAGCCCAGCCCGGCTTCGCAGGTCATCGCAACCAGCATCGCTCCCACGGTCAATCGCCGCACCCGTTCACTTTGACAAAACGTCGCGGTGACGATCAGAATACCGAGCAATTCGACCCAGCGGAGTATCTCTTTGAGGGACGTCGCCGCCTGACCGACAAAGGTTGCCGAGAGCGCCGCCACCAGAATGAAGATTATTCCCGGCCAGAAGGCCGCGGTCAACGTCAGGGTTTCTCGGCGCCTCGCCCACCAAAACAGTAAGGTAGATCCGAGAATGAGAACAACCAGGGCGTCCGTCGGGGTCACCGGCAACCGACTACTGGTCGCACCGGAGGGGCCAAAGGGAACCGCGAAGCTCAGTGCGGAGAGGCCGAGTGACGGCTCGATCACGGTAACGACCGTGGCGAGCCCACCAACCAGCAGCGCCGCCCCGTAGAGCGGGGGAAGCAGGCCACCTAAGAGTCCCAGAACTGCCGCGAAGCCAAGCGCCGACCAGGGCCGACGACCTGCAGCCGAGAAGCTAATCACCGCCTGGCTATCTCGCCCATCAACTCGCGACCGCGGAGAGCCCCAAACGGGTGCGAAACCAGGTGATTGTTTCAATCATCCCTTGCTCGAGCGGCACGCGTGGCTCCCAACCCAGCTCACTCCGAGCGCGGCTGATGTCCGGGCAACGTCGCTGCGGGTCGTCCGTGCTGATTGGCGGCTGAAACACGATCGGCGAGCTCGACCGCGCCAGGTCTTTGACGATCCGGGCGAATTCGAGAACCGATCGCTCGTCCGGATTCCCCAAGTTGTAGACGCGCCCGGTCGTACCCGGCGATTCCATCGCGCGCGCCAAGCCCTCGATCAAATCACTCACGTAGCCCAGGCTCCGAGTCTGGCTGCCGTCGCCATAAACGGTGATCGGCTCGCCGAGCAGCGCCTGGGTTACAAAGTTCGGAACGACCCGTCCATCTCGCGGGTCCGAACGCGGACCGTAACAATTGAAGATCCGTACGATCCGGGCATCGACGTTGAACTGGCGAACGTAGATCATTGTCAATGCTTCCGCAAATCGCTTGCCTTCGTCATAGCAACTACGCACGCCGACCGGATTTACGTTACCCCAGTACTCCTCGGTTTGTGGATGGACGAGCGGGTCCCCGTACGCTTCAGACGTGGACGACAAAAGAAACTTTGCCCCGTTGCGTCGCGCCAGATCGAGTGCGTTCTGGGTACCCTGGCTGTTGACCAGGGCCGTTTCCAACGGTTTTAAGAGATAGCCGCGCGGACTGGCCGGGCTTGCGAGGTGAAAAATCTGGTCAACCGTGCCATCGACCGCGAAAGGCTGGGACACGTCGACGTGCATAAAGTGGAATCGTGGATTTCCGCGCAGATGATCGATGTTGCTTGCCTGTCCGGTAATCAAATTGTCGGCACACACCACGTCATCACCCCGCGCGATCAACCGATCGCACAGGTGCGAGCCAATAAAACCAGCTCCACCGGTCACCAGTGTCCTCAACGTATCTCCTTCACCGTCGTAAGCTAAGGTGCGCCCGCCGTCGTTGTTCTCGCTGCAGCACGCCTACTATAGCAAAGATTAACCAGAATAGCACGGCCAGATCCGGCAGGAAGAACGAATTATCGACCAACCCATGGACCACGATATCGAGCATTGCACCAACCGCACCAGCGTACACGCCGCGCTCGAACCAATCGCTCATCGCCCAGTATTCGACGATTCCCTCGGCGAACCGCCCGATCAAGAAACCCAGTAAGATGAGGCCCGGCAGCCCAAGACTGAGCCAGAAATCAAATATCAGATTGTGCGGATGCGATAAATCTGGCTCTTGCCAGGCACTCGGGAGGCGATACCCGTGCTGGTAATAATAGAGAAAGTTGTCGAGACCAATCCCTCGCACCGGGTGCAGCGCCAACATCCGGGCCGCCGACTGCCAAACTTCGAGCCGGATGAAGCTCGTTCCCCAGCGGAGATCGAAATGGTCACCAATCCGGGGAATACGCCAGGCGGCGATCGCCCCGACGACCGCGCCGATCACCGCTACCCGGAGTGCCCACTGACGTGCCCGCGGGCCAGCTAAGACGGCGATGGCGAACGCGCTACACGTCACGCCCACCCACGCCCCGATCGAAAATGTCAGGATAATTGCGATCCCAATAATCAGCCCCGTCGCCACCCAGAAGGGACGGCTGTGCTTCCACCAAATTCCCAAGGAAAAAGTGAATGGCAAGATCCGGCCGAGAAACAGGCCGAGGTTATTCGGCGAACCGTAAAATGCCCTGATTCGACGCAGTCCGGCTTCGGCAGTGATGATGCTTCGATCGGTCGCATATTGCCAGAACCCGACGAGCGAAATCAGCACGCCAGCGAGAACCAGCGCCCCGATCAGCATCGTGATCGCTCGACGCCCCCGAACCTGGGTGACGATCAGAAAGTAAAACAGCGCCGGCTCGACAATGATCGTGCGGAACGACCGCAGGCTTTGCGGGAGAGCGACGCTCGCGGTGAGACTAACCGCACCCGCCAGGATGAAAAGGATGACGAGGATTGAGATCGCGGAGTCGCCCATCGCCTCGCGTGACCGGCGTTTCATTTCGAAAACACGCCAACGCCACTTATCTCGAGGCCCCCAAAGGGCCCGCGCCAAGCGCATGGCTCCAGCTAGCGTCGCCAGGAGGATCAGCACCTCGGTCGGACCAAAATTAAGTCGCCCAAGTTGAACTGGGTCAATAAACGGCACACTGACGATAACCAGGGCTAACGCTGGTACCGGCTGCCAAATCGCGACGGCCAGATAGCCAATCGCGGCGAGGATAACAATCGGTAAGGGGCCCAGGACGAGAGCAACTGCGACGACCGCCATGATCACGATCGCCAATTGCTCTTGATCGAGCCCTAATGGTCCGGCCGGGCGCCCGATCGCCGCCGGCGCCGGATTGATGACATTACCGGCCACTGGTACGCAACCCTCCAAATAGCAAAACAATGATCCCCGTCGCGCCAGACACCAAAGCTATGACCAACGTCCGAAACCGCCCAGCACTCGGATCGGCCGGGCTAACGCTAAATCCTGCAAACTTCACCTCGCCATGCGACGGGCCCGGCGATGGACCAACCACCAGACGCACGACGTGGCGCCCCGCCGATAATCCGTCGACGATCGGCACCGCGATTGGCGCCTCTTCGTCGGTGGCACTCAGTGTCAGCACTGACCGTCCTTGGAACTGGTCACTGAGACGGTTCGCCACTCGGCCATCGACTGTTATGTATACTTGACCGGCATTGGGGGCGCGAACCACGTCCAGCGTTAGCCCTCCCCCATCAAATGTGATCGTCAAGTTATCGCCTGGCTGGCTCGATGTCTCGTACTCCCCACCGACGACTTTCTTGGAAAGCACCGGTTGCCAGTGTCCCGAGAAGGACACCGCTGGGTCGGTCACGGCATATGCCCCGGGCACGGCCACGCCCTGCTTGGTCGCCACGTCTTTCACCGCGTTGTAGATCGGCCGGGGAGTAAATCCGGGGTCGACCATCCGAAAGTAATAGTCCGCGCGGTCCGGGGGAATCGAACCGGGTTGTCGGAAATACCAAATATTGAACACTCCTGCCCAGGGCCAATGGGTGCGGGCGTATTGCACCGCCTCGACGGTGTACTGGGCCTGCAATTGCTCGCTCACCCGCGCCCAGGGCAGTCTATCCGGACTGAACGTCGCCGGCGCGGCGTTCCATCCGAATTCATTGAACCAGATTGGCTTATTCGCGTCGCCATTTTCAACCATGATTTGACGCAAGAGCACGACCCGCTGGAAGTTCAAGCGCTCGGGCGACGGCGGATCAGTCGGCGGGAAGGCAAAGCCATAGCTGTTGGCAAATAAGATGTCGAAATAGGGAGCGGCTCCCGCTGCGTACATCCCGCGCAAAAAATTGATGTCACTCATGTTTCGCGACGAATTCTCAAGGGTTTGGGCCAGCGGAGCACTGAGAATCACCACGTTCGGATCTGCCTCTTTCGCCCGCTGATAGGCAATCCGTAGTAAGCGCGTATACGCCGCCGGGTCGGGCGGCTGATCGCCCCACTCAGGATAGATGTTTGGCTCGTCCCAAATCTGATAATAGTGAATCCGTCCTTTGAAATGCTTCACCACGTCGTAGACAAAATCGCCGTAACGCTCATAGTCGTCCGGCGGCCGTTCCGGGTGACGATTATCGATACGCGTCCAAGCTGGCGGTCGATCGAGACGCGCGATGACTTGCAAGTCGTACTTGGCGGCGAGATTGACGATATCGTCGTACTTTTGCCAGGTGCTCTGGTTCAAGCGGTTGTCCCAATAGCCGTTGGGTCCCGGGGAAAGCTGCAGATCTTCCCAGGGGAACTGCTGCTTCACGAAGCCGATTCCGGCCGCGTGGGCCATCTCGAGGGTCTTCTCGACTTTCCATTCTTCAGCCTCTCCCTCGAGAAAGAAGTTTGCCCCGTACGGATTCACGTCAGTGAAGGGGATAGTTCGAGCCGGCCGAGGAACACTAGGTGCGGCAAACGGATTCCGCGGGGGAAAATTGGGCAAAACACTCAAAATGGCGGCGACCATCACCGCGGCAATGAGGCTAGCCCCGACGAGCCGTGGACTGATACGCAACCTGGACCTCGACGAGAAACCGTTGAGTCGTCACCCAAGAGAGTGGATGAGTCCGACGGACGATTCTTCCGTGCTGATGATCTCGACACGCCGATCAAAAGCCTCGGCGGTCGCTCCGGGCGAGTATAGCACGCTGTTACTCACCGTCGCAATTTTCGACTCGAGCGCGCTGACAACCTCTCTGGTGCGTGCTAAGATGGGGACAACTCGCCCAATCGCGACGATCCATCAGCATAGTCTTATGTCATAGAGGGGGCTCCCGTGGAACCACTAAAACTGGGGTTGATCGGCCTGGGAGGCATGGGGCAAAGCCATTTGGAAAAAGAAAAGAGCCTGGGGAACGTCCACTTCGTCGGCGTCGCCGACGTCATCCCGTCGGTCGTCGACGAAGTCAGTCGAACCTACGACGTTCCGGGGTTCTACGGCTATCAGCAATTGATCGACAGCGGTAACTGTGAGGCGGTGCTTATCGCGGCCCCACATCCGTTTCACTGTCCAATTGCCCTTTACGCGATCGAACACGGCCTTCACGTCCTGTCCGAGAAGCCAATCGCGGTGACGGTCAGCGAGGCCGACCAAATGATCGACGCGGCGAACCGAGCGGGGGTGAAGCTCGGGGTTATGTTCCAAACCCGCACCGATCCGTTGATGAAGCGCGCCCACGACCTGCTGACCAGCGGCGTCATCGGCGATCTCTACCGCTCGGTCATGGTTGCCAGTCACTGGTACCGCACCCAGGCCTACTACGACAGTGGGGCCTGGCGTGGCACCTGGAAGGGCGAGGGTGGCGGGGTGATCATGAATCAGTCGCCCCATTCGTTGGATCTCTTCATCTGGCTCGGCGGCCGACCTCGTCAGGTGCAAGCCCGAGTGGAAACGCGCTTCCATCGCATTGAGGTCGAAGACGCCATGGAGGCACTGATCCAATACGAACCCGGCCACACTGGCTCGTTCTACACGACCACCGCCGAATGGCCAGGCGAAAACCGGATGGAATTCACGGGCACGCGCGGCAAGCTAGTCATTCAGGATGGCACGCTCCGCCTCTATCGCATGGAGAAAACAATTCAACAGGAGCTGAGCAGCGGAGTCAAATGGGGCAAAGCGACCGGCCAGTGGGAAACGACGGAGGTTCCGGCTGCACCGCACGGGCACGCGAATGTCGTCGACCAGTTTGCCCGGGCGATTCGGCAGGGTGAGCCCCTCATCGCCACTGGTGACGACGGCCGCAACGCGTTGGAACTGGCCAATGCCTTGCTTCTCTCGGGGTACCGCCAGAAACCGGTCAATCTACCAATCGATCGCACCGAGTACGACCAGTTTCTCAGTGAGAAACGCGCAGGAGGCTAGCGCGAAGTCCGTGCCAATCCCTTACCGAGGCCACGGCAGCCTCGGCACGCCTTTTGCCGCGTTTTCCCCGAAGCGAGGTGAGATACTATGCGTCCAATTGCTACTGGTATCGGGGTTGGCACAGTTCTGGTCGTCATCGCTCTCGTTCTCGCGATTCTTGCACTCGCCGGTCTTTTCAGCCCGCTGGCGTTGACCGAGGTCGCGGTCATTTTGTTGGCGATCGCGATGCTGATCTGAGGTTAGGAGGAATAGCGAGTGGGCACCGTACGATGTTCACTCGCTATTCCGTTCCGTCCGTGCCTTAGCTTCCGCCGCCGTCCGATGGCGGGCGGCGCTCCGGGCGCGTTGGCCGCGGCGGCCGGGCCTGGGCGCCAGCCGGTCGACCGGCCGCCGCCGGCGCAGCGGCCGCCGGACGTGGCGGCGCGGCGAGTCGGCTTGGCGGTGTGACGGCCGGGCCGGCCGTTCGCAGACCCTTTCGACGGTCTTCTAGCTTCTTTGCCCGACGACGATGCTTCCCGGCGACATCCCTTGTTTTTTGACTGGCTCGAGTCATTAACGCACCTACTTCTTTCAATGAGTTCAGCCTTCATTCTAGCAGGCTCGTCGCCGATCTGTCGGGAGACGGGGCAGGCAATTCCCGGGCGACGAGCAGATCGTCCACGTGATCGATCACCTCGCCAAGTGGCGCCTCAGCAACAAACGAGACCGGGCATTTGCAGCGTCGCGCTCCGCAGGCGGGACAGTCCAGCGTCCACGATAGTACCGGCCGAAATCGCGCCCGCCGGAACGGCCCAGCGGTGATGAGGTTGCCACACCAGTAGATGACGACACTCGGTGCTTCGACCGCGTACGCGATGTGCGCGACCCCGGTGTCGTTGCTGACAACGAGGCCTGCTCGGCGAATCAACGCGACGAGCGCCCCGAGATCAATCTGGCCAGATAGATCGACGACCGGCCGGGACGTGCCGGCCCGAAGCTGCTGAGCCAATCGCCGATCGGCGAGCGAGCCGCTGATGACAACGGTTCGGTGGTACGTCTGCTGAACATAGTCGGCGACCGCCGCGAAGCGCTCGATCGGCCAGCGGCGCCGGGGATCCGAAGCTCCGGGATGAACGACAACGTAGTCACCCGCGTCAAGCTCGGGCCAGGCGTGGCGAAGCCGCTCTTCGTCGCCCGCGACCTCCGGTGCGTCCATCTGTAAATTGTCCACGGACACTCCGATTTCCCCGACCAGCTCAAGGTATCGGAGCACCTCGTGCTGATAAAACTGATAGGTAAGGCTGTAATCGAGCGGGGGGATTCCACGTCCGGACAAACCGACAGTAAAGCGCGCACCCAGCCTCCGAACGAAAGGATTCGATTCAACGCCCCCGCCGTGCATCTGAATCGCCAAATCGAATGCGTAGGTCTGGCAATCGGTAAAGAACTCGTTCGCCTCGCTGCGCAGCTGGTCCAACTGCCCTGACCCAGCACGGATGCCCGGATAGGGGGGTACGACCAACGTTTTCTGAATGTACGGGTACCGGCCGGCGATGAACGATTGGAGCCAGGGGAGACACAAATAGGTAATCTCCGCGTCGGGAAAAGCGGCGCCCAGAGCTCGCAAAGCCGGCGTCGCAAACAGAAAGTCACCTAAACCATTGGCACGTAGCACGGCAATGCGACGGATCGTTGGATCTCCTGGTTGTATCATGGTCCTCAGCCGTGTCTGATGAAGTAGAGAAGCGATCCCACTCGCACAGGCTATGCCAGTTCTCGCCCTCCGGCAAAAGAGTATATTTTGTCATCGACGCAATCGCCGGGATTTCACTCGCCGTTAGTAGAATAGTGTTGACGTTCTCTTTAGAATATGTGTATAGAGTTCGCGAGGTTGAGCGATGATGCTACTTCCGACCGACCGTCAGTACCTGCACAGTCAATTGCCAGTCGCCGCTTTCTCAGCGACCATCGTTGGTCACTGGTGAGGCCGATGATGCAAGAAACAACCGATCTTCCCCGACTCACCACCCCTGATCGAATCGCCCGGCTCATCGACATCCTCGCGCGCGGCACCGGGCAACGTCTCAATCAAATTCCTTTACATCGAGCCAGCGACGACACCGTCCACGCCACGATCGTCGGGCGACATCAGGTGGTGGTGGTTGCTCCCCACCCGGATGATGAGACCTTCGCGTGCGCCGGGGCGATTGATGCGGCCCAACGAGAGGGTCGGCGTGTCGCGGTGATCTTCGTCACGAGCGGCGAACGCTGTAGCGCGTCGCCCCTCCGCAAGAGCCTGGCGCACACCCGCGAGAAGGAAGCCGTCCAGGTGCTCGAATCGCTTGGTCTTGATCCGGGGGTCGATGTAGCTTTCCTGCGGTATCCGGATGCCAGCCTGACCGAACTCGCCAACATCGGTTCGGTTTGCACTCTCGGCTCCTGCCCCGGTCACGGCTTTCTCGGCATCGAGCGCTTTCGTTACGATCAGCTCGTCACCGACCTGCTCGCGGTCCTGGCAACGGCACACCCCGAGATTGTCTACCTTCCTGATCCACGCGACGCCCACGACGATCACCGGGCCACCTACCAGGTCGTTCAGACCGCGCTGAAAAGAGCCGCGGACCTACGCCCTGCCTTGCGCACCTATCTCGTCCACTATCTCGAGCCACAAAACGGCACGTCGTCGTCGTTTGCCACCACACAACACTGGCTCGTCCAAAGTCGCCCCCTCCCCGATGAAGATCAAGCACTTTGCCTTTCGGACGATCACCTGGATTTGCACCTTCAAGGACAAATCTGGCGCCTTCCCTACCACGAAGCAAAACGATACTTGATTCGCCTCTATCAATCCCAGGCCGGGCACCGGCAGTACCTCTGGTTCGCCGACCACCCTGAGCGCTTCTGGACGACAAGCAGCGGCGAGGCAACCCGATGAACCGGAACGCGCCGATTCGGATTTCCCACGTCTTGACTAATTTAGACCTTGGTGGAACCCAGGTCATCCTTTTGCAGTGCCTCCGACACCTCGACTCAAAGCAGTTCGACCACAACATCTTCAGCCTGAATGGTCGGAGCACGGCATTCGATGCTGGCCGCCTCCGGCGCCAGCTCGGCGAGCTAGCACCAATTTACGACGTGAATCTCCGCGAAACGATTCACCCGGGCGACGTCACCGGAATCCTTCGCCTCGCCTGGCGGCTTCGTCAGCTCCGCCCAGACATCGTTCACACCTATCACTTTCGCGGCATGGTGTACGGTACGCTGGCGGCACGCCTCGCCGGGATTCCTGCCGTTGTCTGCTCCGACCACGCGCTGAGTTCTACCGGAATTGAAGGAAAGACTCGCGACTGGCGAGCGCGTCAGGCCTATCGTCTGATCGGACGTCTGGCTTCGCAGATGGTGACGGTGTCAGAAGCGACGCGACGCGAGATGATCGCGTGGGGGGGAATTTCTCCCGCCCGAGTCGAGGTCATTCCCAATGGGGTCGACTATCCTCCGTCCCCGGTTGATCGAGCGGCGGTTCGGCAGCGTCTGGGAATCGCCCCCGACTGCTCGCTCGTCGTCGCGGCAGGTCGACTCGATCCAATCAAGGGCTTCGATCATTTGATCGCCGCCGCCCCCCTGCTCCCGGACAGTCTGGCTATCCAAATTTTGATCGCGGGAGGCGGCCCCGAGCACGATCATCTCGCTCATTTCATTAGGCAGTTACAGGTTGAAGACCGTGTCCATTTGCTCGGACCGATTGACAACGTTCCGGAACTCCTGGCCGCGGCCGACGTGGTCGCGATGACGTCGCGTTCAGAAACGTTTGGACTCGTTGCCGCGGAAGCGATGGCCAGTGGGACCGCGGTCGTCGCCTCGGCGGTTGGGGGACTCCCGGAACTCATCGAGCCAGGCCGCAGCGGCGTGCTCGTACCTTACGCCCACCCTCGTGCGCTCGGCGAGGCGATCGTCGACCTCATTCGTCGACCGGACCTACGACGTCAGCTCGCTCGGAACGGTCAGGAACGCATTCGGGAGTCATTTACCGTCTCCCAAATGGCCGACCGTTACGCCAAACTCTATTGCCAACTGGTCGAAGCGCCGAGGACGGTGTTCGATTCCGCTGGGGATGATCAGCCGGTTACCGAGAAACTCGCCTGAGTCTTCGCGGCGATGGCCGATTCAATCGTTGCGAAATCCGCATTGCTAAGGGTATGCACGTTCCCCTGGAATGCGAGATGCCAGTTCGCGGCCGGCCACTTCTTGACAAACTGAAGCTCGGGCAAGAGTGCAACCGCCGCGACGAAATCACCTGCCGGTAACACGTGATCTGGTTGAACCTGAAAACGATAGGGGTAGTCTTCTCCGTCCTTCTTGGACTGGAAAAGCGGCTCGTGGGACTCGAAAAACGGTGACGTGACCGTAAAAGTACCGGCAAAAGCCATCTGGCCGGTCGCGTAGTAAACGACGCGGTCGCCCGGTTCGACCCGCTCCGCCTTTCGAATGTGGCGGCGCTTCATCGCGAGCATGGGGAATCCGAGCGAGCGCGCTCGCTCAAAGTTCTCCGGGGAACTGACCAGCATCCAGTAGGTTCCAGCCATCGTCTGACGATCCTTCTCCCTGACAGGGTAGGTAGATGGAACGGCCCGAGCCTGGTGCACCGTTCGGGGGGGATTGGGCGGAGAGGCTGGGATTCGAACCCAGGAGGCTCATCACCTGCCGCTTTTCGAGAGCGGTGCCATCAACCACTCGGCCACCTCTCCGCGGCGCGAAGGTATCGCGGAGTTAATTATAGCATGGGCTGGCCCGGCTTCACAAGTCGGCCGTTGACGTGGGAGCGACAAGTTTCTGTAGAAGCAATCGGTAGGGGGAGCGCTAGCCAGTGGTGATAGAGTGGGTGAAAAAAGAGACCGCCGAGAGAAAGACCACGGCGGTCGGGTAAGGAAGTTCCCTTTGTCTGACGTTCTTCCCCGCGGCATCGTAACACAGTTGGAGCGTCTGGGCCAGGCGTTGCGCGAGGTTGCCCGCTCCCAGCGCGATGGCACGTTGGCGACGATCGAACAGGAGGTGCTGACGGCGATTCGGACGGCGATGCCCGGCTTGCTGGCGGCGGTCCTGCAGGAAAGTACCAGCAGCGTGCAGCCCGGCGGCGTCGGGCGGACGGTCCGGTGTCCGCGCTGTGGCGAGCGGACGCCCCTGGGGGAGTGGCGTTCGCGCACACTCACCACCGTCTGCGGGACGGTCACTCTCACTCGCCCCTGGTACCACTGTCGGCCCTGCCGGCATGGCTTCAGTCCGACCGATCGGACGTGGGACCTGGTCCCCCGGGCGCGGGTCAGTGCGGGCGTCGCCGACTGGCTGATCGACCAGGGCGCCTCGACCAGCTTCGCGGACGCCCAGCGCCAGTTGGGCAAACTGACCGGACTGTCCGTCTCCGCGGAAACCATCCGTCAGTACACCGAGCGGCGCGGAGCCGCGATCGAGGAGGCAGACCAGGCCAACGCGCGACGGGTCCAGCAGACCCAGGACGCCGCTGAGCCGGTGGATCCGGCGCCGGGGAGGTTGGTGGTGGAGACCGACGGGGTCATGGTGCGCTATGCGAGCGGCTGGCACGAGGTCAAGCTGGGCTTGGTCGGCGGCCAGGTCGACGGCGAGCTACGGGCGATGAGCTATCTCGGGGTCCGCCAGGGCGTCGAGGCATTTGGCCCGCGTCTCCTGGCGGAGGCGGCCCGGCGCGGGGCATTGGACATCGTGGCCTGGGAGGGGCCGATCACCGCTTGCCCTCTGGCCACCCTGCGGCCGGTGATCGTGCTGGGCGACGGCGCCCACTGGATCTGGACCTTGGCCGCCGAGCACTTCGGGGAGCGCACGGAAATCGTTGATTTCTACCACGCCACCGAGCACGTCTGGACGCTTGCGCACGCCCTCTTCGGCGAGGGAACGTTCTTCGCCCACCGCTGGGCGGACTTCGCGATTCTGGCCCTCGCGGAGGAAGGAGCTCCGGCTCTCTTGACGCTCCTGGACGCCACCCAAGCGCCGTCGCCCCTCGCCGCCGCGATCCTCCAGCGCGAACGGCAGTACGTCCGCACCAATGCCGCGCGCATGGACTATCCGACCTTCCGCGCCCAGGGCTTCCCGATCGGATCGGGCGCCGTCGAGTCCGCGGGAAAGCATCTGGTCGAACTACGGATGAAGCGAGCAGGTGCCCGCTGGTCGGATGAGGGAGCGCAAGCCGTTCTCAACGTCCGCTGCCGCCTCATCTCCAAGCGGCCGCTTGCCGCATGAAACACCCACTAAAACTGGTCACTCCCGAAGCAAGAAGCAAGAGGCGATTTGGGTAATCAGTTATGCGCGGGTCGCTATTTTCGAGCGGTCGGGAGACGAGGCGCGGTCGGGGATCAGTTGCTAACCAGAGCTGGATAGGTCGGGCTTTCCGATTTGGAGCG
>DATLSK010000076.1:0-10690 GCA_035534155.1 Chloroflexota bacterium
CGTCGCCTTGAAGCTTCAGCTCTTTTTGCCAAAACCATCGGTCCGAAAGTCGAATACGTCGACGCTCGGCGTCGTTTGGGTTCACGGCGGCGGCTGGCGGAACGCGGCCCAGGAAGGCCGTGTCCTCTGGCGACAAGCCGCCCACTTCGCCGCACGAGGAGTTCCTGGTATCAACATTACCTATCGCTTCACGCCAACCTATCGTTTTCCCGCTCAGCTCGAAGACGTCCAAGCCGGGGTCCGCTGGGTGCGCAGCCACGCCAACGAATTGGGCATCGATCCAGAACGAATCGCCGCGGTCGGGGAATCGGCGGGTGGGCACCTGGCCGCCCTCCTCGGGACGACCGACGCCATTCACGCTGGGATCTCGTCTCGGGTCCAAGCAGTGGTCGCGATTTACGGGGTTTTTGACTTCTTCACCCTTAATACCGAGCGAGGTGGAGGGGCCAAGGAAGCGTTGCTTGGGGACGACCCGGACCTGATGCGCCAGGCATCGCCCTACTACCGAGCCGACCGACAGACCCCACCGACCTTATTGATTCACGGCACCGACGATCAAACCGTGCCTTTCGCCCAGTCGGTGCGCTATCAGCAGCGACTCCAAGAACTGGGAGTTCGAGTC
The DNA here is from genome assembly GCA_035534155.1 of Chloroflexota bacterium. Taxonomy (GTDB): domain Bacteria; phylum Chloroflexota; class UBA6077; order FW602-bin22; family CADDYW01; genus JAJPIK01. The sequence goes on from DATLSK010000076.1 coordinate 623, forward strand.
GCGCTCATTCCCGGCCCGGGCGGTGATCACGGCCACATCCACCGACCTCCATTCTACTACTCATCCCTGGAGCAAATGGAAGACTTCATTCTCGAGGTGCTCGGACCGATCTAAAAGCAAGTCGCGGGGCAGAAAGTGTTCTTTGCTGCGAACGCTCATCTGCCCCCGACTTCCCCCGTTTCGGCGGCGAGCAACGCACCATGGCTGGTTTGACGCTTTAAGCGGACCCGGTAGTGGTACTTACCGGCGTGATAGAGGCCGCGTCCCCCAAGAACCGGGCGGCCATCGTCGGCAAAGGTGGTGCGCTCGACGACGAGTAGCGGACTTCCTGCTCTCACGTTGAGCAAACGCGCCACTTTCGCGCTCGCGGCGAACGCTGCGTTTGGCACCAACATTGATACTAGATTACGAACCGCCAATTAATCCGCCCTGGCTTGGACACGGCCGAGGTCCCGGTTCTAGAGGGGAGTCCGATGACTTATCGCCGATTTTTGCTAGTGGCGATCGTTCTCGTGCTGGCGCTCGTTCCTGGGATGGCCTTTATGGCCGACCAACGCCAGGGCGCGGACATTTACGTTGGCCCGAATGAAGTCGTCAATACGAACTTATACGCGGTTGGCGGCATCGTCGACATCGAAGGCACGGTGCGTGGCAATGTCGTCGCCATTGGAGCCAGCGTCATTGTTCCGGGAGTCGTGACCGGTGATCTAAATGCCACCGGCGGAGTCGTTACGATTCCGGGAAGAGTTGACGGGGAGGTGCGAACCGCCAGCGTCACTGCCACCATTAATGGCACGGTCGGAAACGACGTGACATTGAGTGGGGGCAGATTGTCGATCGGTCCTCGCGCCCGGATTGCCCAGGACGTCCTCGTCGTCGGGCAGTCGGCCCGCATCGACGGAAAAGTCGGCCAGAATGTTCGCGTCTATGCGAACGATCTAGCGATTAGTGGATCGGTCGCAGGAAACGTTCGCGCCGTCGTCCGCACACTGAGCCTGACAAACGGCGCGGTCGTGGGCGGTAACTTAACTTACACGAGCCCACAGGAAGCAGTGATTGCGCCAGGAGCAATCGTACGAGGAACAGCAGTACACCACACGCTTCCTACTCCGCTCAAAGAGCTCGGCCATACCGCGATGGTCTCTCAGATCTCGTTCTCCTGGCCGGCGACCGAGGTGGGCATTTTCCTGTTAGGGTTGGCTTACGTCCTCCTGTTTCCAACCTTCGCCACCCTATCAATCGGCGCAATCTGGCGTCGGCCCTGGAAAGCGCTCGCGCTCGGCGTCGCGCTGCTTATTGACGTGCCAATCGTTGCCATCTTATTGTTCATCGTCGGATTGTCCATCGGTGGGTGGTGGCTCGGGTTTATCCTTCTTGGCCTGTATAGCATCGCGCTCCTGCTGGCCTACATCAGCACGGCGTTATTCATCGGCAATTGGGTTTTCTCACTGACCGGACGTTCGAGCGTCCACCTGGCCGTGGTTCTGCTCCTTGGACTCTTCGCGCTTACTCTGCTTTGCATGCTGCCATTCGTCGGCGGACTGATCCGATTCGTCGCGCTCGTCATGGGATTGGGAGCGCTTGGCTTGGCGGCCATCCAGGAGCGCCGTGCCCCACGACGAAGCTTCGAATAGTAAGTCAGGCCGCATTGAATGAGTGACGCGCGGATATAGGTCGAAGACCGTTCGCGGGGTCAGCGCGTTAGGGGATTCTGCGTGCCGAATGGCGGTCCGCGAGTGGCCGCCCCGCTCGACCGCGAGGCGCGCTAGATATTGTAGTCATTTACCGTTTCCATTGAAAGGCTTGCTTTTGGACGGCGTAATAGATCGGTTTCGGACGAAAATCAAAGTCGACGAAGGTAAAGTAGTCGTTGTAGTCGTGGGCAATCGTCGGTAAGCGAAACACCCACATATTGAGCGCTTTGAGCCAGGGCCACTCCTGGTAGGCTTTTTGATAGGCACGCACGGTATAGACGATGCGTTGGCCCGGGTGGACTGACTTTGTCCAGCGCGGACTGTCATTCCAGCCCGCCTCGGTGATGATGATTGGCTTCGCACTGTCTCCGTTTTTCTCCATCACCTGATGAAGAAGCTCGACTCGAGCGAAGTTCAGACGATCCGGTCGAGCCGGATCGTCCGGGGGGAACTTCCAGCCATAACAGTGGGCGCAGAGGATGTCAAAATACTCCGCGGCGCCAAGGTCGTACATCTGCTGCAAAAATGACAAATCTTCAAGCGCGAGATCACTCTTTTCCAGCGTTGGCGCCAGGCCGGCCGGTAGAATTTTCGCCTTTGGGTGAACGTTCCGGATGGTCGTCGCGGCCTGAGCCAGCAATTTGACGTACGAGGCCGCATTGACCGGACGAAAACCCCACTCGAAGCTCGTGTTGGGCTCATTCCAAATAACGAAGAACTGAATCGCCTTCTGGTAACGATGCGCAAATTCGGCAACGAAGTTCACGTAATCCGGATAGTGTGCCTCGGTGAGCAGTCGCGGCGTTGAGTTGGCCGGACGGGCCCAGTCCGGCACGTAGTCAAGCCGAGCAATCAGCTCAAGACCGAGCGAATTCGCCGACTGCACCACGAAATCCGGGTGACTCCAGTCGAACGAACCCTGTCGGGGCTCGACGTACGCCCAGGGAAAAAGCTCGACAATCCAGCGGCATCCCATGTCGCGCGCCATTTGCAGTGTCTTGAAAATCTTCCAGGGCTCAACTTCCTCGGACAATCGCGTATGGACGCCAACGATCGAAGCCGGAACCGGAGGACTCACGCCGAACGCGCCAGCGCCAAACGAATGATCGCTGGCGACCAGGCCACCAGTCGCGCCCAGCACGATCAGCCCGGCCGCCCGTTCGAGTAGCCTGCGCCGCCCGAGGGTTGTGCGGCGCAAGATACTAGCCTCCATGCTGTGTCGTGGCGCGCGCGAACAGGTCAGGATCCGGTAAGATCAAAAGCATCGGGAAGCAGTTCCTGAATTTTCCAGTGTCGTCGCTCACCACGCTGGTTCTCCGCGATAATCGAAGCGTCCTTGGCAAACTCCCAGATCACCTGACGACACGCACCACAGGGAGGGGTGATCGACGGCGCATCGGTCACAACCGCCAACATCTCCAATTTTCGCTCGCCCGCGCTGACCGCCGCGAAAACCGCCGCTCGCTCGGCACACACGGTCAAGCCGTACGACGCGTTTTCGACGTTTGCTCCGATGTAAATCCGTCCGGACGAGGCGAGCACCGCCGCGCCTACCCGAAACTGGGAGTACGGAGCGTACGACGCCTCGCGCACTCGCCAGGCGTCCCGGACCAGTTTGTCTTCAATGGATCGATCGTTCATTGGCGCATCTGAGACGAGTGATTACCTTCGGCACGGCCATTCAACTGGTCCACCCCGATGTCGGCCAAACGCTTCACACGCACCCGAGTCACGCGTCGACCACTCGACGCCACGACGGTCAGCAAGACCTGCCCAAGCAGAACTTTGTCACCAATGACGGGAATCCGTCCGAGCTGCTCGTGGACCAATCCTCCGATAGTATCGACCTCTTCGGCGCGCAAGTCCAGGCCAAGTTCCTCATTCGCGTCGTCGATTGAAACTCCGCCGTCGACAACCGCTTCATCCTCGGATGTTCGGATGATCTTCTGCTCCTCGACATCGAATTCGTCCTGGATCTCGCCGACGATCTCCTCCAGCAGATCCTCGATCGTGACCATGCCTGCCGTCCCACCATATTCGTCGACGACCACTGCAATGTGGACCCGCTGCTGGCGCAACTCGCGGAGCAGATCGTCGGCGCGCTTCGACTCGGGGACGAAATAGGCCGGTCTGACGAATTCCCCAACCGGACTGTCGTAACGATTGTCGACAATCAGCGGGAAGAGATCTTTCCCGTAGAGGATGCCAACGATGTCGTCAATGGTATCGCGATAGATCGGCATTCGCGAGTATCCTTCGCGGACGAAGGTATCGACCGCTGAACGCACCGAGGCGTTCGCCGAAAGTGCCACGATGTCCGGTCGCGGAACCATGACCTCGCGCACCGTCTTCTCTTCAAGCTCCAGGATATTGTCGATCATCGTCCGCTCCTGCCGCTCGATCAACCCCTCCTCTTCACTCGCCGCCACCATCACTTTTAGCTCTGCTGGAGTCAACAGGCGAGACTCGGCAGTTTCGGGCTCGCCCAGGAGACGGGACAAGCCACTTGTCGCGGCGGCGACCAATCGAGCAACTGGCGAGATCAGGACCGACAGCACACGAAGTGGAAAAGCGAGCGCCAAGATCACCTGCTCTGGATGGTTCGTACCCACGGAGCGGGGAACGATCCAGCCCAGGACGAGCGCCGCGACGAGGGTAATGAGCCAGTCAACAAGAGTCGTGGCATCGAGGCTCACGCCATTCAGAAGGTGAATGCCAACCACCGTAGCGCCGGTCAACGCCGCCAGCTTCATGACCGCGGCATCGGTGAGGTAATGGACCGGCCGCTCAGCAAAGACTTCAATCTGGCTTGCTGCCCGCTCATCTTGATCGGCCAGGCGTTGAACTCGCGCCCGACTCAGCGACCCAATCGCGCCTTCAACCAATGAAGCAAACGCGTATAGCATCGTCGCCACGATCAGGATGAGCCACAAAGAGATACTCGAACTATCGGATGCCAACCAATCTCCTCCTCTGCGTGTCAGGAAGGCGGTGCCCGACGTCGGCGGAACGGTCGGGCTGGCACGCCAACCACCACCGTTTCAGATTCGACGTCACGGTTGACCACCGATCCAGCACCGGTCATGGCACGTTCGCCCACTGTAACCGGCGCTACCAGCATGGTATCGCAGCCCAGGCTGGCCCCAGCACCAACAATCGTCCGGTTCTTGTCACCGGACTCGCTATCAAAATTACAGGTGATCGTTCCCGCACCAACGTTCACCCCACGTCCAACCTCAGCATCGCCAACGTAACTGAAGTGGTGCATCTGCGTCGCGGGACCAATGTGCGAGTTCTTGATCTCCGCGTAATTACCGATTACCGCGCCGGATTCAATCCTGGCGCCCGGCCGCAAGTGGCTGAACGGGCCAATTCGGACCCCCGCGGCCACCGTCGACTGCTCGACGACCGACGCATTCACCACCACGTTCGCGCTTAGCTGCGAATCAACGATCCGGCTGTACGGGCCAATTACACAGCCCGTGCTAATCACGGTCGTCCCTTCGATAATCGTGCCCGGGTAGAGAATCGTGTCGCGGTCGATCCTCGCTGTACTGTCGACGTAGGTCGTTGGTGGATCGAGTATGGTAACGCCGGAGATCATCAACGCGTGGCGGATGCGGTCGCGCAGGTGTCTCTCGGCTACCGCGAGCTGAACACGATCGTTGACGCCGGACGTCGTCTCGGGAGATGCTTCCACCACTCGAACGAGCCGCTCGTCGGCCACGGCGAGACCAACCACATCGGTCAGGTAATACTCCCCGGAAGCCGAGCGCGGTACGCTCGGCAAACGTTCCCACAGCCACCTCGCTTCGATGCAGTAGACCCCGGCATTGACCTCGCGAATGGCTCGCTCGACCTCACTCGCGGCCGCCTCCTCGATCACCCCAGCGACACGACCGGACTCGTCGCGCAGGATTCGCCCGTACCCCGTCGGATCCGGTAAGGAAGACACCGCCATCGCAATTGCCGCGCCGTGGCGACGACGCTCGGCAATCAGAGTTTGGAACAGAGTGCTAGTCAGGAGCGGGCAGTCTCCATTCGCAATCAGCACGTCCTGGCACGACGGATCAGCGTGAAGCAGAGGACGGGCCGTCAGGACCGCGTCGGCGGTACCTCGCTGCTCGGTCTGGATTACGGTTTCAACGTGGGAGTCGAGCACGGCTCGAACTTGCTCCCCAGCGTGACCAAGTACGACAACGATTCTGCCAATCCCCGCATCGTGCGCCGCGTCAATGACATATTGCAGCATCGGGCGTCCGGCGACTCGGTGCAGTACTTTCGGCAAGTCGGAACGCATCCGCTTGCCCAGACCGGCCGCCAGAATTACCGCTGCTGTCTGCGACATTCATTCCTCCAATACAAAACGGGCGCCTTCAGACGCTGGTGGTCCGTCGGCGGCCCCGTCAAGGGGTCGCTGATGCGGCTTTTCCACTACCACCAGCGCCGGAGTGCACCCGTTCTGCTCAGTCATTCCGGGCCGTTTCTTGGCTTCCGCCAGGCGAAACGACCCGCCGGTACGGTCTTGTTCCACTTGTTTACTGCTCGCGCCCGAGAGCCCACCTAACCTGTAAGCTAATACTACACGGAATTCGGTCGACGCGTCAAGGCTCGCTCGCTCGCTCGTTTTTGGACACTGTGTGCGCGGTGTAGGCTTCGATCCCCTGGGCGGACAGTTCGTCGCGGACCCGTCGCGCCTCGCCTTCGTGAGCGAAGAGGCCGAAAACGGCCGGTCCGGCGCCACAAAGACTGGCAGTCGCGCCCAGTCGCGAGAAAATCGAGGCAACGACGTCGATCTCCGGAAAGAGCGACCAAGCAACCCTGGCAAAACCGCTCGGGAGGACAGTCGTTTCCAAAGGATCTCCCACTCGAATTGCCGCGGCAATTCGGGCGACCACCTCGCCACTCGACCAATCCCTGGGCTCGAGTGCAGCGTAAAGCCGACGCGTCTTGTCTGGAACTCCCGGACGCGCTACGCCAATTGTCAACCAGAGGGTTGGAGCTGGCAGCGGCGTGAGCTCGTCGCCGATTCCGCTTGCCAAGGCTGTTCCACCCTGCAGGAAGAAGCTGACGTCAGCTCCCAACCGTCGTGCAATCGCCGCAAGGGAATCGTGTCCCAGGTTTATGCCCCAAATCCGATTGAGCACAACCAGTGCAGCCGCGGCGTCGGAGCTACCACCGCCAAGTCCAGCGGCGACCGGGATCCTCTTCTCTAAGCGAATCCGGGCTCCCGGTCGGTCGGGCGAAACCGCGCGAAGGGCTTCGGCCGCGCGCATGACGAGATTGGTTTCATTCGCAAGATCGGGCTGATTACACGTGATGGACAGATCCGAGGCAGGCTCGATTTCCAGACGATCTGCCAGGCTAACCTCTTGCATGATCGTTCGGAGCTCATGGTAGCCATCCGACCGTTTCCCGATGATCTCTAGACCAAGGTTGACTTTGGCGTACGCGAGAATTCCAGGCATCTCAAACCAGACCTCGCCCCTCGAGTTCCTTGGTAAGCAGATCCCACTCCGCGATCGCCAGAGTTTGCGGTCGACGCATTGGATCAATTCCGGCGGCCTCTAACGATTCGGTTGCTGCGCCCGGAGGCATCCAAAGCCGCTGAGCGAGCGAATTATGAATTTGCTTGCGTGGCATCGCGAATCCGGCTGCGACGACTTTGAAGAATTTCTCGGGATCGACGTCGAGCTTAGGCTGATCGTACACATCGATGCGCAAAACGATTGAGTCAACTTTGGGGCGAGGATAGAAGGCGCTGGCCGGCACCCGAGTGATTAAGCGCGCTTTTCCGTACACCTGCACGCTAATTGCCAACAAATTCAAGTCGCCCGGAGCCGTTAAGATCCGGTAGGCAACTTCACGTTGGAGCATAACCACGAGCAAACTAGGCCGTCGGGCCGCTTCGAAAAAGTGACGCAGCACCGCCGATGTTATGTAAAACGGGAGATTGGCCACGACTTTGTATGCGTGTTCGCCGACGAGGTCGCCGGGTTCGACCTTCAGGACGTCGTTCTCGACAATCTCGACGTTTGGCACTCCTTGAAACGTCGATCTGAGGTAGCGAACCATGCCGCGATCTACCTCGACCGCGATCACCCGTCCAGCCTGGCGTGCTAAATGGCGCGTCAAATGCCCCAGGCCAGGTCCAACTTCGAGGACGACATCGTTTGGCGCCACTTCGGCGGCGGCCACGACGCGACTGAGAATCTCGTCGTTTACGAGAAAGTTCTGGCCGAATCCCTTTTGTGGACGCATCCCCAGGGCACGGAGCAGCGTACGAATTGCCTCCGGCGCTTCGGGGAGCGTTGACGGTAGAACCCGACGATCAGAGGACGGCTCCCCTTTTGGATCGGGCGATGGAGTGAGTGCCATGCTCGCATTTCTCTCGGTTACAGACTCACGGTAATCTCTACGTCGTCAGACAAGCCGCGTTGATTCAGGCGACCATTCTCATCACGCGAAATCGGCAGATATAGCAACGGGGGAAGCACTGACGTGCTTCCCCCGCGAAGCCGAGCGATTTCCTGGCCGTGCACCAACCGTTGACCTTGACTTACCGGCTTACCCAAACTATCTAGCTCGGGCCAGGCAACCCTGCGGCACCCAGAAGGAACTACTTACCGTTGCTTTCTTCCGAACCTGGCGGGATTCGTAGGCTTCTGCCGCGCAGGACCCAACCGTCAACACCGATCTGAATGAACAGTAACGACAAATCCTAGGCCGCGGGAAGGAATTCAACCCCGCTAGAGCGGTTTGCGGGTACAGGGCACCGCTAGCTCCCCGTCTAGCACGACCACTTACATGTTACGCCCAACCCGCCGCGACGTCAAGGAGATAGCGTTCTTTCGAGCTGCCCCTTATGCTATCGTCAGTGTTGAGAAGTCACTCCTTGTCACTCTCGGCCGGAGGTGGCATAATCGAAAGGCACAATCCGAAGGAAGCTGAACGATGTCGTCGGACGATTTAGTCGCCCTGAAATCCGCCAAGGCGCAACTAGAAGTTGGTCTGATTTATCTCAAGCGGCGCCACACCGAACTTGAGCGCCAGCTTGCGCTCGTCCAAAGTCAAGGGGGGCGCGGTCGAATCCATCCGGACGCTCTACTTCAGCTTCAGCGTACCGTCCACGATCATGCCATTCAAATCGAGCGCAAAACTCTCGAAATTGGAGAGATCGACTCCAAGATCGAAGCAGCTCAATTGCAGTCCACCCGAAGTGGCCTCGGATATCTGCAGGCCGAAAACGAAGATGTCACTGCCGAGATTGCCGACGTACGCGCTCACATTTTGGCGGCCTTGCGCGAGCTAGCCGAACCGCTTCGACGTTATGAAGAGCTTGTCGCGAAAAAGAACGCCCTCACCCACGAGATCTTCAGCCGAACCGGTCGGGACCAATCGTACGCCAACTACATCGAGGGTGCGTTGCTCCGTCAAAGTGAGTACGTCGACGATTTACGCTATGCGGTTGAGAGCCTGCGCCGCCAACGAGTTGTTGCATGAAACGTTCGTGCCAAGAAAAAAGGCGAGGAACCCGATTCGCGGGTTCCTCGCCTTTTTTCTTGGCACAACAATTGCCGCTCTTATGCGTACAATGTCCATTCGGGCCCGAGCAAGCGGTCTAGCTCAGCGCCATCAATAGTCTCGACCTGGAGTAGGTGCTCGGCAATGCTAACAAGCTTTTCACGCCGCTCAGACAAAATTGCCCGTGCGGTGTTGAACGCCTCATCGATCAGACGCATTGTTTCACGGTCGACCTTCGCCGAGGTCTCTGGACTCAGCTCTCCGCCGCGCTCCGGCAACGGAGCCGCGACGACTCCGAGATCACTCATCGCGAACTCGACCACCATTCGACGCGCCAGATCCGTCACCGCGTCCAAATCTTGCCGCGCCCCGGTTGTCACGTCTCCAAAGATCAACTCTTCCGCCGACCGCCCCCCAAGCAGTGCGGACATGCGGGCCATAAGCTGTGCTTTGCTGGTGAGATACGAGTCGTGCTTTGGCGACTGAACGGTCAAACCGAGCGCTTGACCGCGAGCGATCACCGAGACTTTCGTGACTGGATGAGCGTGCTTGAGCGACTTCATCACCAGGGCGTGGCCGACCTCGTGGTAGGAAATGATCGACTTCTCAAAATCGGTCACAACCCGACTCCGTCGCTCGGGACCAGCCACCACTCGCATAATGCCTTCTTCGAGCTCATTGCGGCCAATCGCCGTCTTTCCCGAACGGGCCGCCAAGATCGCGGCCTCATTCAACACATTGGCGAGATCGGCTCCCGAAAAACCGGCGGTTTGCTGAGCAATCGCCGCCAGGTCGATCCCGGGCTCCAGGGGCTTACTCTGGGCGTGCACTTCAAGAATCGCCCGACGTC
>DATLSK010000077.1:0-27953 GCA_035534155.1 Chloroflexota bacterium
TCCATGAATAGCACCTATCACCAGAGCCAGCACACCAGGACCAAGGAGCACCTACCCCACCTTCAGGACCTATGCCAACCAGACACATCTAGACCACCTATGACACTTTGACACACTTTAAGGCTATGCCAACATGTCACAGCTTAAGGGGGGGCTATGCACCTACCCCGTCAAACCAGGGTCTGCCCGTCTATCAGACGAATCATCATCGGTGATATAATAGCGAAACTCAACCGGTCCGAGGAGAATCATGGAAGTCGTCAAGACCGCTAGGGTCGACTCGCTGCTTTCCACGCGCGCTCGTCTGAAGTCCCCGGCGTCGCGGCTCGTCTCCCGCGCCGACGTCGCACCGCTCTATCTCTTTGGGGGCGGTCAACCCGATCCGTACTCATTTCCCTACGACGATATTGTCGAAGCGACACGGGACGCCCTTCAAGTCGAGGGACGCGACGCACTGAGCTACGGCCACCCGAACGGCTACCTCGGTTTACGTGAGCTTATCGGGGAAAAGACCCGGCACTATGAAGGGTTCGACGTTTCCCCCGATAACATTTTGATCACCAACGGCTCTTCCCACGCGTTATCTCTCGTTTGCGATCTGATGATCGATGCCGGTGATCCCATCATCACCGAGGCTCCGGCTTTCTCCGGTACTTTGAACAACTTCCGCAAATATGGTCCGGAGCTGATTCCGGTCTCCCTCGATGAAGAAGGCATTCGTACCGACGAAGTCGAAGAAAGGCTGAAAGAGCTTCAGCGACAGGGCCGACGGGCGAAGTTCATCTACAGCATCGTCAACTTCCAAAACCCGGCCGGCATGACCCAGTCGCTGCGCCGGCGAATCGAGCTCCTGGATTTGGCCGACAAATACGACACCTTTATTCTTGAAGATGACGCGTATGGAGAACTACGCTACAGCGGTGAGCCGGTGAAGTCGCTGCTGGGTCTCGATACGAATGGTCGAGTATTTCGAGCCGGAACTCTCTCGAAGATTCTCGGGGCAGGGGTGCGCCTGGGCTGGATGATCGCACCCAAAGACGTGATCGCGAAGCTGTCTGCCATGAAGACCGACGGCGGAACGAACCCATACGTCAGTCGGGTCGCCACGTACTATATGCGAAAGCACATGCGCCAGCACGTCGAAGAGTTGCGCGTCATTTACCGTCAAAAGCGCGACTTGATGCTCGAACGACTTCAGGCTGGTCTCGGCGATTCGGCAACCGTCAGTCGTCCCGATGGCGGTTTCTTCGTTTGGATCCGGCTGCCCGAGGGCACTGACCCCCAGAAACTACTCGACCTCGCCAGCGAGCGTCGAATCGCTTACGTACCGGGTCCGAGCTTTTATCCCGATGGCGTGTCTGGACTCGATCACATTCGGTTGGCCTTTAGCAATTCAAATCTCGACGAAATTCGGCAAGGAACGGATCTGGTTTGCGAGGCAGTTCGCCTGGCTCGCTGACCTGCAATACAAGCTCTCGCTGCTCCCTGGCCGCGGCGCCAGGGAGCAAATCCCCCGGGTCATCCCTATTGGGCGACAACCAGATACTGACGCGGACCGATCGACCGGTTGATTTGTACCACACGGCCGATACTCTCGAAGAGCGACACGGTCAGGTCCGGTGCAATTCGGTTCGGGCGCGTCTCATTTGGCTCTGGAATCCACTCCACGACGACAATTCGCCCGTGCGGTCGGGTAATTCGTCCCAATTCGGCGACAAAGGTCTCCCGAGATTCGACGTCGTGCAACAGAAGCGAGCAGATCGTGACGTCCACGCTCGCGTCGGCGAGCGGGATCTGAGCCCCGGTTGCCAAGTGCGTTTGCAAGCGATCTAACCGTTGTTCCCGTGCGTGACTTTCGACGACGGAAAGCATTCTCGGTTCACGATCGATCGCGTGAACCCAACCAGTTGGCGCGACGAATTGTAAGGCCGGGATGGTAAAGAAGCCAGGACCACTCCCGATGTCGGCAACAACGTCGCCCCGATGCAAACCGATATCGCGCAAGGTTTCCTCGGCCGGTGGCGAGCCACGACGGTCGTTTTGCAGCATGGAATCGATCCAGTCCTCGTCAAAACGTGGCATTCTACCAAGAACCTCAAAAATAGAATCCGAACGCCTTAAGTTTACCTGTTGACAACCATTCGCGTATGATACTTGCAGGTTCCCACCTGGCAAAAAAGCATCGCCCGAAGCGCAACAAACGCGGTGCTGCTCTATAATGAATTGTTCATGACTGCCACGGCAAAGGAAATGCCAAACAGACGTCAGATCGATAGACGATTCCAAGAGGGAAACAATGTCGGATTCCAAGCCACCTAGTCACCGCACGCCGGAGCCAAACCCGGCGTTCCACATTCCAGGCTGGGTCTGGTGGACGATATTCGCGGTCCTACTCGCTTGGAACTTGCTGACCTTCCTCGCGCCTCGCGGTCCAGCGACGATTGACTTGTCCTACAGTCAGTTTTTGGCGCAAGTAAATGCCGGAAATGTCGATAAAGTCACCATCGAAGGTCAGAGTGTCAACGGGCAGCTCAAGCAGGCGATTCCGGTCCCCGGTGATACGCCGGTTCCGGCTTCGACCCCAGGTCAAAAGACTGAGCCACCCGCGTCGAAGCGATTCAGCACCACCTTGCCCGCAACAGCCGACCAGTCGCTGATAACGCTGCTTGAAACCAAGGGGGTCAATATCAGTGCCATCGATCCGTCGAATGGGTCGTGGTTATTGACCATACTCGCGAACGCGTTACCTTTACTCCTCCTCGTCGGTCTGATGCTTTTCTTGGGGCGACAAATGCAGCGCGGACAGCAATCCGCGCTTGGTTTCGGACGCAGCAAGGCGCGCTTGTATCAGCTTGATCGGCCCTCGATCACCTTCGCCGATGTTGCCGGTGAAGACGAGGCGAAGGCCGAACTCACCGAAATCGTGGGCTTCTTGAAGGAGCCTCAAAAGTATCATCAGGTCGGAGCGCGCCTGCCACATGGCGTGCTCCTGGTCGGTCCTCCCGGCACCGGGAAAACTCTCCTGGCCCGTGCGGTAGCCGGTGAAGCCCGGGTTCCGTTCTACAGCATCAGCGCCTCCGAATTCGTCGAGCTATTCGTGGGGGTTGGCGCGAGCAGGGTGAGAGATCTCTTCGAGCAAGCACGACAGAACTCGCCGTCGATCGTCTTCGTCGACGAAATCGACGCGGTAGGCCGCCAGCGGGGTGCTGGTTTGGGCGGCGGGAACGACGAACGTGAACAAACCCTGAACCAGCTTCTCGTAGCGATGGACGGATTTGACGACCGGCAGGAAGTGATCGTCCTCGCCGCGACGAATCGTCCGGACGTCCTTGATGCGGCGTTGCTTCGTCCCGGTCGCTTCGATCGTCAGGTGACCCTGGGTTTGCCGGATCGCTCTGGTCGCCTCCAAATTCTGAGAGTCCACGCCCGCGGCAAACCACTCGACCCTGGGGTCGATCTTGAGATTCTTGCCCGGGCCACTCCTGGGTTTTCTGGCGCGGATCTCGCCAACTTGATGAATGAGGCCGCGTTGACCGCGGCTCGAATCGGCCGAACGGTCATTACCATGACCGACTTTCATTTGGCACTGGATAAGATCGTCCTCGGCGTCGAGATGCCTCATTTGCGGTCGGAAGACGAGCGCCGCGTCGTGGCCTACCACGAAGCCGGTCACGCGCTCGCGGCGGTGACGACTCCAGGGACTGATCCAGTCCAAAAGGTCACGATCATTCCGAGAGGTCGGGCGCTCGGGGTTACCGAGCAAATCCCGACGGACGACCGTCGAAACTACCCTCGTAGTTACCTCTTGGGACGGCTCGTGGTTCTGCTCGGCGGACGCTCGGCCGAGGAGGCTGTTTTCAAAGAGCCGACGACCGGTGCGGAGAACGATTTGGATCAGGCAACCAAGCTCGCGCGGCATATGGTTGCCACCTGGGGGATGGTTGACGACATTGGGCCCGTCCATTTCGATGAGGGGTCGGGAAATGTCTTCTTGGGGCGTGACCTCGTCCAGACTCGCAGCTATGCCGAACAAACCGGGGCAAAGCTTGACCAAGCGGTCACCGACCTGATCGAACAGGCTCACCTTCAGGCTCAATCGATCATGTCAACGCACCGTCCCGCCCTTGACGACATCGTCAATCATCTTCTCGAGCACGAAACGATTTCTGGCGACGACGTGCGCCAAATCGTCGCGGAAAACGAACGCGAAGTTCAAACGACGACGCAGGCCCAGGTTCAGGCGTAAAGAACCCTCGAACGATTGGACTAACCGTTCGCTGGTGACGTCTCCGGCGGGGAGACTCCCAACCCTTGTGCAACCCGTTCGCCCAGGTCCGGGTGAACGTTTCGCCAGTACGCTATGATGGTTTGACCTTGTCACGCGTAGGGCCGCGAACGCATCGACAACACCGGCATCCTATTACCGAGTAGCCATAAACCGGAACCTGGACACCGTTCGGTGTCCAGGTTCCGGTTCGTCTGAGCCCCTTGCGATGCTGCGGGTAAAACCCGTGGGTAGATTACGCCAGGCGGCGTCGCAACGTGTAACCTACGCCAATGAGCGCGCCGGCGAGAAGAACAACCGCGGTGGTGGGGATACCACCAGTCTTTGGCAAGCCGGCCGTGCTAGTCGTCGTCGCGAGAGCCGGGATATTGCCGCAGGCAACGTACGTGCTGATCTTCGCCGCTGACTCGTGGACGTTGATCGCAAACCCACCAGTCTGCAGCGACGCGAGAGTGGCGTTGACAGTCGTGTCGGATGTCCCGCCTTCGACGTTCTTGAGCGGATGAACGACTTTGCCGAGGGTTGGGCCACATTGACCACTGTGAATGTGCATCGGCTCACTTCCAGCCGCTGGCTCCCCGGTGACGTTGACCACCACTTCGGTCTGATTGCCCTTGTCGATGAGCTGGGCAGTGCCGGAGATTCCTGAGCCATTGATCGGAGCCAGATTGACGGTTACCGTCCCCTGCGCAAACGCGGAACCGATTGACAAGACCGCGAGGGCAACTCCAAGTAGTATCGAAACGACTCTCATTTGATGCAGACCTCCCATTTCTTGTGCCGATTGCCACTGAAGACTCATACGCTGGCTACGTTCTCGCTATTTTCTCGGCTACACCCTCCCTTTCCTATGGACTGCGCTTCAAGCCCTTGACGTAGATGTAGACATCGCATTCGTCGGCGTCGCTTTGATCCTTGGGTAGATATCGCTGCATCACGCCGCGAGGCTCGCGAAGCTGGTGGATAACGGCTTGAAAAGACAGGGTCGTTCCCGCCAATTGAGGACCAACTCCCCCCTGGGCATGGTCACCGTGGCAGGAAGAGCAACCCCGCTCGGAGAACAGCACTTTACCTCGGGCCGGGTCCCCAATGAACCCCTTCGCCGGCTTCGGTCCAGATGCGACGCACTCTTCGCCCGCGGCGTCGGCCACGGCCGTAGCGGCAATCTCAGGAACCGTCAGCGGAACCAGTGTTGCCGTGACGGTAGCGGCGGCCGGTCGAGGCGTGCTGGTCGCAGGAATTGTCGGCGACGCGGTCGAAGTGGCGACTGGACTGGCAACCACGGCACGGGTCGGGGAAGCCGGGACCTCGGTTGACGTCGCCGGAGCAATTGTCGGCACGGCCGAGGCAACGAAAGACACCGTCGGACTTGGCTCTCGCCCGGCGGTAGCCGATGGACTGACCGGCACGGTTGGAGCGCTCGTCGGGGCGGAAACCACGGTCGATGCGGTCGTGACGGCTGCCACGGGTTGACTTGTCGGCCCCTGACCACCGGAGGCACAGCCAACCATAAGGAAAAGCACGCCACAGAGCATAGACACCCAGAAAGGCTTGCTCATCCGGGTCAAAGGTCTCCCAGCGATTACTCGGCCTGCTGACTTCGGGAGGAATCCCAGCCGCTGCTCCCGATATTGCGCCCCATTATAGCACACGAGCGGTGTGCACATTTGCCAGGCTCGAGCAATTCCAATACGATACCCCTACCTTCGAACGATAAGCAGGCATGCTACAATATTGGGTACGTTTAGGCACTATGGTGAACACGCGATGGACCTGTTATTTGAACGAGGACAGGCCGACGCGCCGGTTGGACACGCCCTGGTTTACTTTTACAATCCCCACGACGGGTCCACCTCGGCGACTTATCTGGTCGTCCTTCCAATCAGTCTCGAGTTAGCAAAGTACGTCCCCCCTCTGTTGGCGGCTCAGATGGCCCTTCCAGACATGAAGAGCGTCAGCGCCATTCCTCTACCTCCGCTGCCTGAAGCAGTCGAAAGCCAGGATTACATTCGGCGCCTGGCAGACCTTCGCAACGACGACCTCATCGCCGCGGGTTCCTTGCCCGCGAACGATCTCGCACGGATGATGTCCGTCGTCGGGGAGATCTCCCAGCGTTACAGCGAGCTGTACGCGAGGCGATTGGAGACCACGCCGAAGGAAGATTCCGCACCACAGCTCTCCGAATCGTCGGTGAACGACGTCATTTACCAACTCATGAGCGAGCAACAGAAGCTCGCCGAGCTGGCAAAGCTCGCCGGCCAGCTACGTTACGCCGTTGAAGGGAACGACGCCCGACAAGTCGAAGAAACGACTGACGAGATTCTCAACCTGGCCCGCCACCTTCCGCCTTCGCATAACGTCGCGGCCCTGGTAGAGGCGATCAAGCAGCCAGGGTCGGTGGGTCGCCAGCTTTCGTCCCTTTACCTCGAACGCTGTTACAAACTCTCGGCCGCCGACTATGGGTCGCTCGGTAAAATTGACGAGGATATTCGACGTTTGGGCGGCACGCTTTAGCGATTTTCTTTCTCGACGCCTGCCCCTATTACAGCTACAATCGCCCTCGGAGGAAATGAGATGTCACTGAGCCCCAGCGAATTACGCCCTCGCCTGCGCGGGGTGTTGGCGTTTCCGATTACCCCATTCAACGACGATCTATCACTGAACGAAAGCGCGTTCCAAAATCAGGTCGACTACCTCGTCCGCTCAGGAATGCACGCCATTGTCGCTGCGGGTGGAACCGGCGAGCTATACTCGATGACGCCGGTCGAAATTAGTCGAGTCTATCGCCTCGCGGTCGAAGCAACGAACGGTCGGGTTCCGGTCATCGCCGGAGTCGGCTACAATCACGCGATTGCGATTGAGCTCGCAAAGGACGCCGAGCGAGCCGGGGCCGACGCGGTTATGATTTTCCCCCATTATTACGGCCGGGCCGAAGATGACGGCATGTTTTCCTATTACGCCGGCGTGGCCCGCAGCGTTGGGATCGCGGCGTTCCCTTACGCGCGCGATGCCGCGGTTTTCAACCCGACGACGGTGGCTCGTCTGGCTGAGATTCCCAATATCATCGCCTTCAAAGACGGCCAGGCCGACCTACGCGTCTGGACGCGGATCCGTGAGCACGTCGGCGACCGACTGGTGTGGCTGTCGGGCGTCGGCGATGACATGGTGAATGCCTACTTTGCCGCCGGAGCCGAGGGCTTCACATCTAGCGCCGCGAATTTCATGCCTGACGTCCCCCTGAAGCTTTTCGCTGCGGCCCAGGCCGGTCGCTTTACTGAAGTGAATCATCTTCTCAAGAAGTACATTCAGCCTATTTTCAACGTGCGCTCACGTCGCCGAGGCTACGAAGTCACCACGACGAAAGAAGTGATGAATATCCTCGGCCTGCCCGGTGGTCGGGTCCGACCGCCTCTTGCCGAGGTAACACCGGAAGATCGCCAAGCGCTACGGGACGCATTGGTGGGAATGGGGTTGTTGACGGAAAAGTGAACGCGAAACAGATCTGGCAGGCTGCCCTCGGTGAAATGCAAGTCCAGATGTCCCGCCCCAATTTCGAGACCTGGCTGCGACAAGCCGCCGCGGTGTCGGTTGACGAGAGCCGCTTCGTCTTACGCGCGCACAGCACGTTCGCGGCGGAATATCTCGAGCGACGGTTGCGGCCTCAGATCGAGCAAACGCTGAGCCACGTCATCGGTCGACCGATCGAGCTCGAGGTCATTGTCGGACACGCTCCCCGGGCTGGCGCGCCGCCTCCGGCCGAGGAAACGCGAGAGAGCAAACTCTGGCAAGAGCCGCCAATCGTGGCTCCTGCACCGGCCGTGACTCGCACTCCGCGCAGTGCCGCCGCGAGCGTCGCGGTGCGCGAGATTCCGGCGGCGCCGCCGCCGTTGCCGCCGGCGCGGCGAGCCGAAGTGATGAGTCCGATGCTCACTGCTTGGCAGCCGAATCCTAACTACACGTTCGAGACGTTTACCGTCGGCAAGTCGAACCAGGCGGCGCACGCCGCGGCGATGAGCGTCGCCGAAGATCCGGGGCGTGGTTACAACCCACTCTTCATCTACGGGGGAGTCGGTCTCGGCAAAACCCACCTCCTGCACGCGATCGCCAACGTCGTCGTCCGAAGTGGATCACGAACGCTCTACGTGCCCGCGGAAGACTTCACCAACGATCTCGTCAACGCGATCCGCGAGCACCGAACCGACGACTTTCGACTCCGCTACCGAACAATCGAGGTTCTGCTCGTCGACGACGTCCAGTTCATTGCCGGTAAGGAAGCTACTCAGGAGGAGTTCTTCCACACGTTCAACGCTCTGCATAACGTCGGTCACCAGATTGTTCTGACGAGCGACCGGCCTCCCAAAGCAATCGCAAATCTTGCCGAGCGGCTGCAGTCGCGTTTTGCCTGGGGGATCGCCATCGACGTTCAGCTTCCAGACTTGGAAACCCGACGGGCGATTCTCCAAGCGAAGGCAGCGTTTCAGCAGGTCGACGTGCCAGAAGCGGTGATTGACTTCCTGGCCAGTGCGATCCAAAGCAATATCCGTGAGCTCGAAGGGGCCCTGAATCGCGTGGTTGCCTATAGCCGTTTGATGAACCAGGCGCTCTCGGTGAATATGGCGCGGGCGGCGATTGAAGATCTCGTTCAGAGCGCTCAAAAGCGGCTGCTCAGCCCCTCAGACGTGGTCGACGCGGTCTGTCGGTATTACCGTATCGAGCCGCGCGCCTTGAAGGGCAAAGAGCGCGTGAAAGAAGTCGTCCTGCCCCGCCAGGTCGCGATGTTTCTGATGCGCCAGCGCACGCAATCATCGTTGGTTGACATTGGGAGAGAGCTAGGGGGCCGTGACCACAGCACGGTGCTGCACGGCTGCGATCGAATTCAGAGTGAAGCTCAAGCGGACGTTCAGCTTCGACGTGACCTCGATTCAATCGACGAAATGCTTCGACAATCGGCGATCGGCGCGCGTTGAGAAGCTCCGGCGGTGGTACTCGACCATCGCGCGGTTCGGCCAGGCATCCCGAAAAAATGTTTTGAAGAGGAGCGATCATGGCTGAGCCATTTATCATGGATTCTCATTGTCACGCTTGGCGCTATTGGCCCTATCAACCCGAAGTTCCGGATCCGACGAGTCGCGGGGTCGTCGAGCAACTCGTCTGGGAGATGGATCAGAATGGGATCAGCCAGGCAGCGATCGTCTGCGCCCGGATCGAGCACAATCCGGATAACAACGATTACATTGCCGCGGCGGTTCAACGGTATCCGGATCGCCTTTACCAGCTCGCCGACGTCGACTGCCAGTGGACCGCGACGTACCACACCCCGGGCGCCGCCGATCGTCTCCGAGCCGCGATCGATCGCTACGGATTGCGAGGCTTTACCCACTACGTCCGACCAGACGACGACGGCCAGTGGTTCTTGTCAGACGAAGGACGCGCATTCTTTCAAGTAGCAGCGGATCGACGTCAGGTCGTCAGTCTCGCGATGACGCCACGACTTCAGCCAGTCCTTCGGCAAGTCGCCGAGCGCTTTCCAAGCATCCCGTTTCTGTTCCATCACCTTGCCGGCGCGCGCAACAGCGACGAAGCGCCCCATCCGCTGTTCAAAGAGATTTTGGCATCGGCCAAGCTTCCGAATATGTACGTCAAGTTGTCGGGCTTTCACTACGCGGCGCGAGTCCCTTGGGACTACCCTTTTCCTGATTGTGAGTGGATCGTTCGCGGCATTTATGAGCACTATGGTCCGGACCGGCTGTGCTGGGGATCGGATTATCCGGTTGTGCGCCGGGCCATGACCTATCAACACGCGCTCGAAGCATTCCGAACGCACTGCCCTTTCGTCCCGGACGACCACAAAGCGCGGATCCTCGGGGCAAATCTGCGGGGTTTGTTGACGACCGGACATCCGTCGCCGACGACGTAAGTCCTGGTGACACACAACCCGCTGGAGGTGAGGTCACTGCCGGTAGAGTGCCCGGATTCTTGACCGTATCGGGTAGCGCCGGTATAATCGGCGTACGCTCGCCCCGGTTTTGGCCTTGGGCGTCGAGGTGATTGTGAGCGGGCCGAGCTTCGACCCGGTATTCCGAATCGTCGTCGTCCTCCTTCTGGTACTCGTCAACGCATTTTTCGTTGCCGCGGAATTCTCGCTGGTTACCCTTCGGCGAACGCGTGTCGAACAGCTTGTCGCCGAACGCCACCCCTTAGCCCGCACTCTCCGCAAAGCTGTTATCAACCCAGCGCCCTTTATTGCCACGACCCAGCTTGGCGTGACCATCGCAAGTCTGGCCCTTGGCTGGCTCGGCGAGCCGAGCCTCGCCGCGGTGCTGGAGCCATTGTTTGGGTTTCTTCCCGAGACGACCGCCGAGATCGGCGCTCATTCGCTCGCGGTCGCGATCTCGTTCGTGATCATTACCGCGGTTGACATCATCCTTGGCGAGCTCATTCCGAAAAATTTGGCACTCCAGAGACCAGAAAACGTCGCGATCATCGTCATCGAGCCTCTGCTCATCTTTCGCGCGATTTTTCGACCGTTCGTCTGGCTGTTGACGGCAGGTGGGGCTCTCGGATTGCGCCTCTTTGGACTGACTGCGCCAGCCCACCATGGGCTGGTCTACTCGGTTGACGAGCTCAAGATGCTGGTCGCGGCCAGCGGACAAGCCGGTGTCCTCGAAGAAAACGAACAGGAAATGATCGAGCGCGTCTTCAACTTTGACGAGCTGCACGCCCACGAGGTCATGGTGCCTCGGACGGAGATGGTGAGCGTTCCGGTCGAAGCAACGGTGTTCGACGTTCTCTCCCTCGCCGGCCAGACCCAGCACGGGCGATTTCCAGTTTTTACGAACACCGTCGACAACATCGTCGGTGTGGTTTACGTCGTCGATTTACTCCGCCGACCAATTCAAACCGAGCCGCGCAAAGCCCCAATTCTGCCGTTTGTCCGCGAGGCTCTCGTACTTCCCGAGACCGTGCCCGTGAACGTCTTGATTGACCAGATGCGCCAGCACAAGACCCACCTGGCTATCCTCGTCGACGAATACGGTGGAACTGCCGGTCTCGTCACCGTGATTGACGTCGCCGAACGGATTATTGGCTCGATACCCGATCAATTTGAAACTGGTCCGCCCGAAATTCAACGGTGCCCCGACGGATCGTTCCTGGTTGACGGTTTGACCAACTTAGACGACGTAAACGAAGGCGCCAATCTTGACTTGCGAAGCGACGTCTACGATACCCTGGGTGGCTACGTCCTGGGTGAGATCGGCCGCCGCCCGGCCGTGGGCGACTCGGTTAGCTCGGACGGTACGCGTTTTCAAGTGGAAGCGATCGATGGACTCCGCATCGCCAAGGTTCGGATCTGGCCTTCGCCTCGGGATTCCGAAGCAGACGAGGATCGCACGAAAGGTGAATGAGAGATACATTTTCGATCGTTTCTCTTTACCGTTATAGAATGAACGGGCGGGATTCAAGAGAGGGATTCTGATGATCGTTTCAACGACAAACTTTGTCGCCGGCCATCGAGTGACCGAGACCAAGGGACAAGTTTTCGGAGTAGTGGTTCGCAGTCGCGGGCTTGGCGGCAATCTCGTCGCCTTTGCCAGGTCGCTCGCTGGCGGCGAAATCCACGAATATACCCAACTGCTCGAGGACACGCGACGTCAGGCCGTCGACCGTCTGGTCAAAAATGCGACAGCGATGGGCGCGAACGCGATCCTGACCATGCGATTTGATTCATCGGAGCTGGGAAGCACGATGTCAGAAGTGGTCGCCTACGGAACTGCCGTCATCGTCGAACCGGAGACGACGGTTTGAGCACCGCGTCGCGGTGCTGCGTTTAGCGTTCAACGTTCTTACGGCGAAGAAAAAGGCCTTTCAGCCTCCGCGAGGCTGCCAGGGCGGCAAGCCACGGGCTTGCGCTACCGCTTCTTCTACCCTCCATTCATAGGGAACTTGGTGCTGTTCAACGATCCAACCGTCGGCGCTCGCCGTGACCACCGTGTAATTCGCGAGGGGACGGTTGTCCGGCGGTAAGCCGACGCTGGCCACGTTCATCAAGAGAGCGAAAGGCGTCACTCGCACGAAGCTACGATGGTAGTGACCAAAAGCGATCGCCGCGGCGCCAGTGCCTGAATACGCGGCGGTTACCTCGGCCAAGGTATTCCGCACTCCTCCAGCGCGTTCGCTGAGCGAACGCGGACTCGCGTGCACCACCAGAAGGTCTCCAGCCGGTGTAGGAATTCGCCAACGGTCGGACAACGCCGACAAATCCTGCAAAGCTTCCGGTCCGAGCCATTTCCGTGTCCACGCGGCCTGGCTAAAGGCGGCGTCGCGCACGTTGGTCGGGTAGTTGTCCGCCGACTGATCCGGATGTACCAAAGCGTCGTCTTCGTTCCCACGCACCAGAGCCCAGCCCCGCTTCTTCAGCTCGGCCCAAACCTCGCTCGGGTGAGCGCCACCTTGGAGATGATCGCCGGCTACGACCACGTGATCGAGTGGCTGCTCCCTTTCCAATGCAGCAGCAACCGCTTGTAGTGCCGTGAGGTTGCCATGGACGTCGGAAAAGAGGCCAACGCGGACGTCCCGATTCACGTCAGTCATCGCCCCCCGCTTTCCCCCCACCGTCAACATCCGGTCAAAGTGCCTACCGCTTGCCGAAGCTATGGTATTCGGCGCACTGAGTCAGTATACTTGCTGCGGGCACGCGCGAAAAGGTATCGTGAATGTAATGATACAATGGTCCAAGTATCTTTGAGCACCGCAGCCCAGAACCAGGAGGTACAGAGTGTCGTCGATCACCGCATCCCTCGTTGATGAGCGATACGCCGAGCTAGAACCTGATCTTCCCAAATGGGATAAGACCAAGGACATTATCGACCAGTTCATCGACATCTCCTTGAATTACCGCCAAAGCGGCCATCCCGGTGGGTCGCGCTCCAAGGTCCACGCTCATTTGGCCACGCTCTTGTCCGGCGTGATGCGCTGGGACATCCGCCATCCCGAAAAGGCCTTTGGCGACCGCTTTATTCTTTCCGCGGGGCACTGCGTGCCGCTCGTCTATGCCACCCTGGCGTGTCTCAATGAGTCCCTCCGGGCAATGTACGACTGGACCGGTGATCCTCGGTATCTCGTTCCGGACGCTGCCGAGCGCCAGCTCACCTGGACAGATCTGGCTGGTCTACGTCGCCACGGCATCCTGGCTGGGCACGCCGAGTCGGAAGGCAAGACGCTGTTCCTCAAGTTCAACACCGGTCCTTCAGGTCACGGCTCGCCGCCGTCCGCTGGTGAAGCCGTCGCTCTCAAGCGAGCCGGCGCGAATGGTGTCAAGGTGTTCGTCGTCGAAGGCGAAGGCGGCTTGACCCCTGGCGCGGCCCATGAGACGAAGAATTCAGCGTGGGGTCTTGGTCTCGACAACCTGTACTATGAGATCGACTGGAACGACTTCGGCATCGACGATTTTTCGGCGAGCACCGTCGTCAACGGCACCCCGGAGACCTGGTTCGCGCCTTACGGCTGGCGGGTCTTCGGCACCGAGGATGGCAGCGAATTCGGACCAGTGTTGCGCGCTCTCCTGCAGACCCACTTGACGCCGAACGATCAGAAGGTCCCGTCGATGACCTGGTTCAAGACCAGGAAGGGGCGCGGCTACCTGGTCTACGACTACAAGAGCCATGGTGTTCCGCACAAAATGAACAACGAGCTCTTCTGGGAGCTGCGCAAGGAATTCAGCGACAAGTACGGCACTCAGTGGACCGGCATGAACGATCCGGCCCCGACCGAGGATGCCGCGATTCGAGAACAGTGTCTGGCGAACCTGAAGTCCGTCGCCGATACAATGCGCGAGGATCGCGACCTTTGCGAATACCTTGCCAACCGGCTCGTCGAGATTGGCGAGAGTGTGCCAACCGAGATTGCCGATCTGAAAATCGGGCGCGACCGTAATCCGTGGCAGGACGAGCGGATCTGGAACTTCGAGAAGTATCCCCGCGAACTGTTCGTGGCGCCCGGCAGCAATGTTCCCAACCGTGCGGCGCTCGCGAAGTGGGGAGCCTGGATCAACTCATTTGGCCGCCGCTACTACAATCGCCCGCTCTTCATTGCGATGTCGGCCGATCTCGCTGAGTCGACGAATATCGCCGGTTTCGCGCACGGCTTCGGCGAAACGAAGGGCTGGGGACGATTTGATCGCAACACGAACCTCGACGGCGCTCTGCTGCCTCAGGAAATCACCGAGTTCACTAATTCGGGTATTACCTGCGGCATCGCCTGTGTGAATCTGGCGAAGGATCCGTTCGAAGAGTTCCAGGGCTTTTACGCGGCTTGCTCAACCTATGGCTCGTTCAGTTACCTGAAATACGGTTTGATGCGCCTGTTCAGTCAGTTGTCGCAGGATTGCCAGATCAAAACCGGCAAGGTGCTCTGGGTCGCCGGGCACTCCGGTCCTGAAACGGCCGACGACTCGCGCACCCACTTCGGCGTCTTTTCACCGGGCGTAACCCAATTGTTCCCTGAAGGTAAGGTGATCAACCTTTACCCCTGGGAACATAACGAGGTTCCGGTCATGCTTGCCGCGGCGTTCCGAGACGACGCACCAATCATCGCCCTGCACTTAACGCGGCCGCCGATCGAAGTTCCGGATCGTGCGAAGCTCGGCATGGCATCCCACTTCGAGGCGGCGCGAGGCGCCTACATCCTCCGACAGTATCGCGCGGATCAAAAGCCGAAGGGAACCGTCTTCGTCCAGGGGACGATGTCGACCGCGAATCTCGTGAAGATCCTGCCGGAGCTCGACCAGCGCGGACTAAACGTTAAGGTCGTTGCCGCGGTGAGTCCCGAGCTATTCAAGCGACAATCGAAAGAGTACCAGGCAGAAGTGGTCTCGGAAGCCGATTGGATGGACTCGATGTGTATCACCAACGGCGCCCGCCGGCTGATGCACGACTGGTTGCCGCACAAGATCGCTGAAGAGTACACCTTATCAACCGATTTCGACGATCGTTGGCGGACGGGCGGAAACCTCAACGAAGTCATCGAAGAGGCCCATCTGTCACAGCATTTCATCCTGGAAGGCATTGAGCGATTCGTCAAGGATCGGGACGAGCGGCTTGGCCGTCTCTCTCGCGCACTGGGAGTCGCGCAAGGCCGCTAACGAACGGTCGTACGACCAAAGTCAGCAGGTAGGGGGCGAGGCATGCCTCGCCCCCGATGCTTCGCGAGAAACGGGTGAGCTGATGGAGATCCGCACGCTTCGTCCCGACGAAATCGATCGTTTCGTTGAGCTGGGACACTATGCCTTCAACGGACGGCCCCCGGAGAATCGCTCTCTCGACTTCGAGCGACGCCTCGATCCTCAACGGCACGTGCTCGTGCTCACCGACGGCTCGGACATCATCTCTCAAGTAGCGATCTACCCTTTCGATCTCTGGTTTGCCGGAAGCCGTCTCCCGGCCGGTGGCCTGGCAAATGTCGCAACTGTCCCAGAAATGGCCCGACGCGGATACGCGAGCACATTGCTTTCCGCGGCGATCAAATGGATGCGCGAAGAGCTTGGTCTCTGTGTCTCAACCTTGTATCCCACCGTATACCCCCTGTACAACCAATTGGGGTGGGAATTGGCTGAAGAGGCCCAACGCCTCGTCGGCGTACCAGCGGCTTTTCGACCGTCATCGCTCCTGCCGTCCGACTCCGGCGGTCGCGTCGTCCGTCGAACCGCGGAGCCTGGCGATGTCGATCAGCTCGAACCGGTTTACCGTCGTTTTGCCGAGCCTCGCTCCGGTTATCTGGATCGTCCTCGATGGTACTGGGAAGACATGGTCCTGCGCCACTCGTTTGGTAGTCAGCCGCGGTATCTGGCCCTCTGGTACGATTCAGCGGGCGAACTTGGCGGTTACGCTTTGTATGCCGCGGAGCAGCTTCCGGAGAGACGACTGCGAATCTACGAGGTTGTTTCGCTCCACCCCGAGGGGTACCACGCTCTGCTTTCGTTCTTCGCGGCTCATCACCTTTACCAGGAAATCGAGTTAACCGCCGGACGTGACGTCGCGTGGGAAGCGATGGTCGCGGATCCGCACCAACTACGCATCGACCGTCGCTTACGTGGCCATTTCCTCTTGAGAATCGTCGACCTTCCCCAGGTCATCACTCGACGAGTCGTACCATCTCCTGGAGGAATCTCAAATCTCGTCCTGGCGGTGACCGATTCATCCGCGCCTTGGAATGCCGGTGTCTGGAAAATTGGCCAGCAAGACGGACGTTGGACCTGCAAAACTTCAAGCAACCGTGAGCCCGACGCGACCCTGGACATTCGTACCTTCGCCGCCCTATTCGCTGGCGCACTCTCGGTTCGTCAAGCGATCGATCTCGGTCGCCTCACAGCAACCGCATCGTCCCACGCAACCCTCGAAGTACTATTCGCGACGAACTATCCGCCACACAGCAACGACCACTTTTAAGAACGGAGGACAGTGCCATGGCAATCCGCATGGATTTCGAGTCCTACTTGTCCGAAGGAGCGGATGCGAGTCCGGCTGACTTGCTCGCGCTCGAGGACGCGGCCGGCATCGACGTAGCCATCGTTATGCCGAAGGTACAGCTCCGGCCGGATAACCAGTGGCTGGTCAACGCGCTCAAAGGGTACGAGAAGCGGCTGGTCGCGTGCTGCTCGGTCAATCCTAATTATGGAACCGAGGCAGTTGAGGAGTTTCGGACTGGCATTACCGAATGGGGGATGCGCGGTCTCAAGCTCATGCCGCCTGGAGACGCCTTGAACCTGGGCAGTCCGGAAATGACGCCGATCATGAACCTGGCCCGCGAGTTAGGCCAACCGGTGACGATCCACACCGGCGGCCCACCCGGCCATCCGCTTCAAGCCGCGATGGTGGCTCGTCGCTGGCCGGAAGTCCCGATTATTCTGGACCACATGGGCTTTCGCGATTTCAGCGGCGATGCCATCGCCGCCGCCGAAATGTGCGCGAACATCTATCTTGGATTGACCCTGGTCACCGTCGAGCCAGGAACGATCAAGCATGCCGTGGACCGATTGGGTCCCGAGCGCCTGGTCTTTGGCTCGAATGCCCCTTCAGCCTATCCAGACCTGGGCGTTGAGAACATTCGTCGTCTCAAACTGGGGAATGAAGCCGAAGCGTTGATCCTGGGTGAGAATCTGCGACGAATCTACGGGTTGGCAGAATCAGTCTAGGTCGAGCTTGCCCGAGTCGCTGCCAGGAAAGCAGGTGCACGGCCGAGGAGCTGAACCGTCCCGGCGGACACGATCGGAAGCGAAAAGTGCGAGTGGGGAACGTGTCATCCGGAACGCAGTGAAGGATCGGTTGCCCAATCAGCTGACCTCGCTCATGGAACGCTGAGAAGGCGGCGAGGTCAGCCTCCAAACCGATGGTACGCTCGATCGAGCAGCCGATTCTTCGCTCGGCTCAGGATGACAGGGACTGGGCGGCGCCCTTCGGGCGCCGCGAGGATTTCAGTCCGATTCCTGCTCCTGCCTTTCAAGGCAGAAAGCGACCCTGTCTGCTTCTGATCAACCAGGATCGCCGAGCGGCTGGCTATGCTGCCTACCGTCCCAAAACCGGAACCTGACTGGCGATGACAACCGGCTTCCAAGACGGGCGCTCGGCCTCAAAAGCGCTGATATCGCCCTGATGATTGAGAGTGAGGCCGATATCGTCTAAACCGTTCAACAGGCAGTGCCGACGAAACGCGTCAATCTCGAATGACAACTCGAGGCCGGCGTTGTCGGTTACCAGGTTTTTCTCAAGATCGACCGTCAGTTGGTAGCCCGGCTGGCTTTTCGCCCGAGCGAGAATCTCGTTGACAGTTGTCTCGGGCAGGGTCACCAGCAGCATCCCATTTTTGGCGCAGTTGTTGTAGAAGATGTCGCCAAAAGATGGCGCGATAACGACCCGAATGCCGTAGTCGAGCAATGCCCAGGGGGCGTGCTCGCGCGACGACCCACAGCCGAAGTTGCGGCCGGCCACCAGGATCGAGGCGTCCTCGTAACCGGGCTGATTTAGCTCGAACTTCGGATTTGGCTTCCCATCTTCCAGAAACCGCCAGTCGAAAAAGGCAAACTGACCGAAGCCGGTCCGCTCGACCCGCTTCAAGAATTGCTTCGGAATGATTTGATCGGTATCGACGTTGACTCGATCCAGCGGGGCCACTACCCCTTCCAAGCGAACAAACGGTTCCATTCTTAGCCCTCGACGTTCCAGTCTCGCGTATCGACAAAATGCCCGGCGATTGCCGTCGCCGCTGCCATGACCGGGCTGACCAGGTGAGTTCGGCCGCCTTTGCCTTGCCGCCCTTCGAAGTTTCGATTCGAAGTCGACGCGCAGCGTTCGCCCGGTCGGAGAATATCTGGATTCATTCCCAGGCACATTGAGCAGCCGGCCTCACGCCATTCAAAGCCAGCTTCTTCGAAGATCCGATGCAGCCCTTCCGCCTCGGCCTGTCGCTTGACCGAGGTCGAGCCAGGAACCACCATCGCCCGCACATTAGGATGAACTTTTCGTCCGCGCGCGACCTTGGCGGCGGCACGCAAATCTTCAATCCGACTGTTCGTGCACGAGCCCAGGAACACCCGATCGACGAAGATGTCTTCGATCGGCGTACCCGGGATCAATGCCATGTATTCGAGGGCCCGCTCAACCGATCGACGGTCGCCGTCGTCCGAGAAGGACGACGGATCTGGTATCGATCCGGTAACCGGCACGACCATACCGGGGTTTGTCCCCCACGTCACGTACGGTACAAGTGAATTGCCGTCGATTTCGATCAGGCGATCGAAGCTCGCTCCTTCGTCTGATGGCAGCTTTTGCCACTCGGCTAGCGCCTTCTCCCAATCTTTCCCTTTGGGCGCGTTCGGCCGTCCTTCGAGATAGGCGAAAGTCGTCGCATCCGGCGCAACCATGCCGGCTCGCGCACCGCCTTCGATCGACATATTGCAGACGGTCATTCGCCCTTCCATCGAGAGCGAGCGAATCACCTCGCCCGTGTATTCGACCGCGTAACCGGCTGCCCCGCCGGTTCCGATCTTACCAATAATTGCCAGGATAACGTCCTTCGCGGTGACCCCATGGGGAAGCGTGCCATTCACGCGAATCTCGAACGTCTTTGGGCGATCTTGAAGCAGGCATTGCGTCGCCAGCACGTGCTCGACTTCGGACGTTCCGATGCCAAAGGCTAAAGCGCCGAAGGCGCCGTGGGTCGACGTGTGGCTGTCACCGCAGACGATGGTCAGGCCGGGCTGGGTCAGTCCAAGCTCCGGACCGATCACGTGGACGATGCCTTGCTGAGGATGGTGAATATCGTATAGCGTAATCCCGAAATCACGGCAGTTTTTTTCGAGTACTTCCATTTGCTTGACCGCGATTTCATCAGTGCTTGGGATCGAGCGAGCCCAGGTCGGCACATTGTGATCCATCGTCGCAACCGTCAAATCCGGTCGACGCACCTTGCGATCCGCGAGGCGCAGACCATCGAACGCTTGCGGCGACGTCACTTCGTGGACCAGGTGCAGGTCAATGTAAAGCAGCGCCGGCTCTCCAGGCACGTCACGCACCACGTGGGCGTCCCAGATCTTGTCAAACATTGTTCGGGGAGACATCGAAGGCAACCCTCACCTAAATCCGTGTTCAAGACTACCCATGTGGCTTGCACGCCAGCCAGTCAATACGTCTATCGACGTAATTGTAGATGATCTGAATCTGGAAGAAAAGCCAGCAGTGTCGACCCCAGTACGACTGAGTACTTGTACGACGCTTGTATGCGATACTCGGCGCGTTATTGCCCGAGTACGAACCAGAATTTATCGGGAATTGGCACGAAACGAATAATTCGACCTATAATGAATGCGGGATAGTCGAATGGCAACGTCGGTGAGCCAACAATGAGCACGTCCGAGAACCAGATTGGGACGACAAATCGCCAGCGAATACCGCCGGTCGCGCGGATCATGGCCATTATCGCGCTGTTGGCGGTCGTTTTCGCGATCATTTGGGCGCTTCAGGGCGGATTGAAGTCTTCGAACGATATCCCGCAAATTGGGACTCAGGCGCCAGACTTCACGCTCAAAGATTCAACTGGCCAATCAGTAACCCTGTCTTCGTTTCGGGGCAAGACCGTCCTCTTGAACTTCTGGGCTACCTGGTGTGTGCCCTGCCGGTCCGAAATGCCGGCGATCAACACCATGGCTCGGCAGAACCCCAACATGGTCGTGCTCGCAGTTGACGTGATGGAGGGCCAGGTACCGGTTTCCGAGTACGTGAAGCAGCTTGGCCTTGACTTCCGTCCGCTGCTGGACACCTCCGGCACGGTGACGACTCGCTACCACGTGATCTCAATGCCTAGCTCGTTCTTCATCGGCGCCGACGGGACGATCCGAGCGATCAACGTTGGCCCAATGGATCAACGGACGATCGAGATGAACGTCAAACGCGCAAGTTAGTTTCCGGTACCCATGTTCTCGCAAGCCCAGCCAGTGCTGACGTCCCTGAACGGTTCGCAACTAATTCCGCAGCGCGGAACCCAAATAGGGCGCATAGATCTCTTGGCGGGCGTTGTTCACCGATTTCCAGTTAGGAGTAAAGACACCGCCCGTATCGGGAGCATCGGGATTCAGCGCCCAGGCGACAAACCCCAGATGGTGGTCGTCAAGATACGAGAGAAAGACTCGCTGCCAGGTGCCCCCGACATCAAAGCTGGTGTCAGGACTCCCGACCTCGCCGACCACCACCGGCGCGATTCCGCGTTCGACAATGAATTCCCAATGCTCTTGCCAAATCGCTGGTAGATTGCTTGGGTAATCCGGAGTAAAGAACCACGTTTGTGGGTAAACCGAGGGCCCGTACTCGTGCGGAGAATAAACCAATCGACCGGGACGGTTCAAGTGAACCGGAGCCGTTGCGACGCCTTGCAACTCCCCGCCCCACCAATACACCTGCTGATTGTACGTACCAATTCCCTGGACAAATATGAGCAGGTATGGATTGACGGCAAGCACGCCATTCCCCGCCTGGGACGCCGCGATTTGCCAGTCCGTCTGAGGGTCGCCAGTTCCCCAGGTGGCGCCATAAGGCTCATTTTGCAAGTCGAACCCGACCACCGTATCATCGCCCAGGTAGCGAGCGGCGAGCCGTTGCCAATCGAAGATCCACTGGTCAGTAGAATATGTGCTATCGTGCCACAAAGGCGGCGTCGACCACGGCGAGATCCGGTGGTGATCGAGAATCACTTTCAGACCGCGTTCTTGACAGGCATCGACCAGTCGATCGAGAACCTGGAGGCTAGTCAGACCCCGTAGATCCGGGTTCAAGGTATAGTCAATGTCGGTTGGTACGTGGCCAGGCTGAATCGATTCGGAACTGAAAGGGATGCGCACGACGTTGTATCCGAGGGCCTTAACCGTATCCAGGATCGATTGATAATTGCGCACGGTCAATCCTTCGGGAGCGCCGCCCGCCAGTTCCATGCCGTACCAGGCGATACCGGCAATGTGCACGCTGCGACCGGTACGATCGACGATTCGCGTCCCGCAGGTGTGCCAGTAATCGAGCGGCCTACCAAACGAATCACGTGGCAGCGGCACCCCGGAGGGATCTGCGACACAACCATTCGGCTGGGGGACCACCGATGGCGGGGCTGGTAGGACCTGGTGCGGCAGCGTCGGCGGCTGTCGGTCGCCGATGGCAGTGGCAAGAAAGCCCGCAAGAGCAGCCACTGCCAACAGCAAGCCAATCAGGCGGTGAAGACGCCAATGAGTCAAGACGGTGCGCACGTACGACGTGGCAACCTGGACCATCCCAAGATTAAAGCCCTCCGGTCGGCCGACGCCATGTCACGTCGTCAGGACGGACAAGTGCCTACCAAGGCAGCGACCTGGGCACGGCGCGTGCCAGCACTGAACGGAGCATGACAATGGTTCGCTTGAGAATCCACGCACGGTCAATTACAATAAAGACGGTCGCACGTCAGAAGGCGTTGGCCTCGGCCAGGTCCGAGACTGACATCCTCGACCGCATAGGTGAGCCGCGGCGAAGGAAAAGGAGAATCGGCCGATGCGGCACTGGCGGATCGTCGCCGCGATTCTGATTAGTCTGTTTTTTCTGGTTTGGGCGGCGCGCCTGGTCGGCAACTTTGGCGCGATGCTCGACTCGCTCGACCATGCGACGTACTGGTTCCTCGTTCCGGCACTGATCGCCTATTTCTTGGGGGTCTGGCTACGCGCGATCCGCTGGCACTTTTTGCTTCGCCCGGTCAAGTCAATCACTTCGACGCGGCTTTTTCCGGTCGTCGTGATTGGCTACATGGCGAATGACGTTTTGCCGGCCCGATTGGGCGAGCTGGTCCGGGCCTACGTGCTTGGCGAACAAGAGGGCGTGCCGAAGACGACAACTCTCGGAACAATCGTCGTCGAACGCATGTTCGATGGCATTGCGATGCTGATCTTTGTGATGCTGGTGGCACTGTCGGTCCCCCTCAATGCCCAGATTCTTCAAATCTTTCGTGCCGCCGCCCTCGTTTTCATCGGGGCGCTTATCGTGCTCTTTGTAATTGGCTCGTCGCGATCCCGCGCACTGGCCGTGATCGAACGTGTCGAGCAGATCTTACCGGTCCGGCTCGAAGGTAAGGTTGGTCGGATCGCCGATCGGTTCATCCAGGGACTCGACTGTCTGCAAAGTGGTCGGCTGACCGCGGCGATTTTCGTCTTGTCGCTTGCCGCGTGGCTGTGCGAAGCCTCAATGTACTTCATCCTGTCGCTTGGCTTTGGCCTTGGCCTTGGGTTTCCGGCCTACCTTCTCACCACGGCCGTTGCTAACCTCGGCGCGATGGTACCGGCCGCACCAGGCTACGTTGGCACTTTCGATTTTGGCGCGCTAGCGAGTTTACACCTGTTTGGGGCAAATCCTGGTCAAGCGGCTGGCTACGTCCTGGTGCTCCACGCCGCGCTGCTCCTGCCGATAACGCTTCTCGGCTTTGTTTTTCTCTGGCGAGCAAATCTCTCGCTGCGAACGGTCGGCCGGCGCTCAACGATTACCTCGGATGAGTATCAAACATGAGTATTCCCACGAATGATCACCCGTCGCGCACCGTGGGCGTTCTGGGGGGTGGTGCGCTCGGTCTCGCGGTAGCCTACCGCCTCGCGCAGGCTGGTGCCCAGGTGACCGTACTCGAAAAAGATTCCGAGGTTGGCGGCCTGGCGTCGTCGTTCGAAGTCGGCGGGGCTCACCTCGAGAAGTTTTATCACCACCTGTTCCGATCTGATACAACGATCACCCAGCTGATTGAAGAGCTTGGCCTCGGTTCGAAACTGGCGTGGCTGAAGCCGACGACGGCGAATCTGATCGATGGCAAGATCTACAAAATGGATCCGGTCCGCCTGCTTACCCAGCCGATTTTGCCTTTCGGCGACCGACTTCGATTCTTCCTGGGCCTGGGATACTTGAAGCTCGATGCCAATTACCATCGCTTCGAAGGCCAAACTGCCGAGGGGTGGATTAAGCGCTGGATGGGTCAGCGGGTGTACGACGTCGTTTGGCGTCCACTGCTGGAATCAAAGTTTGGCGAACACTACCAAGAGATCGCCATGCCGTGGCTCTGGTCGCGCGTGTACTGCCGGAGTCTGGCCCTCGGTTACTTGCGCGGCGGTTTTCACCAACTTTACGCCGCGCTTCACGAACGGGTGCGCACCCTGGGCGGGGACGTTCAGACGGGACAGACCGTCGAGCGCATCGAACCGGCCGAGGGCGGAAGGGTACGAGTCATCGTGAACGGCGAGGCTCGCGAGTTCGATCGCGTCGTTTGTACGTTGCCAACTCGCTTGTTTATGAAATTGGCGCCCGGGCTGCCGGACGACTATCGCCGTCGCTACGACTGGGGCGAGTACCACGGGGCGCATTGCGTCGTCCTTTCACTCGACCGCCCCCTCACCGACATTTATTGGCTTAGCGTGAACGATCCGGGCTTTCCTTTTCTCGTCCTCGTCGAGCACGCGAACTACGTTCCACCATCCGATTACGCAGGCGAACGACTGATGTATCTTGGCAACTACCTGCCGATGTCGGATCGTCGCTTCTCAATGAGTGACGAAGAAATTTTGGATTGGTACCTTCCTTACCTGACCAAGCTCAATCGGGCGTTTGACCGAAGCTGGGTAAAGCGCGCGTGGGTATTCAAGGCGCCATTCGCTCAACCCATCGTCACGGTCGACTACCACGAGCATATTCCACCGCACGAAACCCCGATTCCCGGCCTTTACCTGGCAAACATGTTCCAAGTCTATCCTCAGGATCGAGGCCAGAACTACAGTATCGCGATGGGTTTCCGCGTCGCGGAAACAGTATTGACAGATCCCGTCAGATTTAAGGACAAGGTGGGGCAAGCGTAGGCTATGGCAAGTATCTGTGTCATTGGGGGCGCTGGTTACGTCGGACTAACCACGGGCGCCTGTTTCGCGGACCTTGGTAACACGGTGGTTTGTCTCGACGTCAATCGGGAACGGATCGAGAATCTCCGTCAAGGGATCATGCCGATCTTCGAGCCGGGTCTCGAAGAGGTGGTCAACCGAAATCGCGAGGCGGGGCGCTTGCGTTTCAGCGACGAGTACGCAGACGCTCTTGCCGAAGCGGAGTTTGCCTTTATCGCCGTCAATACCCCGCCGGATCTGGATGGCGGAGCCGACCTCGTCCAATTGCGTGCTGCTGCGACCTCGATCGCCAATCACATGCGACGCCCCCTGATTATCGTGAACAAGAGCACGGTCCCAGTCGGAGCCGGCGATCTGGTCACCGACATCATCGAGCAAAATCGGGCCGAAAACGTACCTTTCGCGGTCGTTTCCAATCCCGAGTTCCTACGCGAGGGCTCGGCTCTTCGCGATTGTTTGAATCCGGATCGAATCATTCTCGGTGCTTCGGATCCCAGCGCGGCTCACCGGGTCGCCGAGCTCTATCAGTCGTTGAAGGCGCAGATCGTGATTACCGATCTGCGCACTGCCGAGATGATTAAGTACGCTTCGAATTCGTTTCTGGCAACCAAGATTTCATTTATCAATGAAATCGCGTCGATTTGCGAGCGGCTGGGCGCCGACGTCAAGGTCGTCGCTCAAGGCATGGGATTGGATCATCGCGTCGGCCAGGCCTTCCTCGACGCCGGTCTGGGCTGGGGTGGATCCTGTTTCCCCAAGGACGTGCGCGCGCTCGAATATATGGCGGCCACGAACGGCTGTCACCCGCAGCTTTTGCGCGCGGTAATGGAAATCAATCGCGACCAGCGGCGTGTCCTGGTGCAGAAGGTTCGTGAAGCGCTCGGCGGCTCATTGGCTCAACGGCGAATCGGGGTGCTTGGCCTATCGTTCAAGCCGAACACCGACGACATGCGTGACGCTCCTTCGCTCACCGTCATTCGCCAGCTGAAGAACGAAGATGCCCAAATCGCGGCCTATGATCCGGTCGCGATGCATCTGGCCGAAAAGCAGCTGAGTGACGTCAGTTATGGGGCGACACCGTACGACGTGGCTATCGGTGCCGACGCCCTGGTCATTTTGACTGAATGGAACGAGTTCAAACAGCTCGATCTGCGCCGGATTCGCGACTTACTGGCGCAGCCGATTATCGTCGACGGGCGCAACATCTACGAACCAGGCCGCATGGCGGAGCTTGGTTTCGACTACTACAGTATGGGCCGACCGCCGGTCATGGCGCGGACATCCGAGCTGACCCGGTAGAATGTCCAAGGCGCGTCTTCGTCGCCCAGCAGATTACGAGCTTCAAGAGGAGCAAACCGTGTCAGAACCGATTCGGATTGGCATCGTCGGCTGCGGACGCATCCTGCCGGCTCATCTGCGTGGCTATGCTTTGTTTCGGGAAAGCGGCTTCGATGATTTTCGAATTACCGCGCTTTTTTCTCGTCAACGACAAGATGCCGATATGTTTCGGAAGCGCGGCGAGGGTCCGACGCCGCGCCCGCCGGTCAGCAATCGCCCGTCGGACCCACTGAGCGTTCCCCACTCGTACGTGAGCGATTTCCAGCCCGAGGTCGACGCCGAGGTGTTTGACGATTTCTCGTCGCTCCTCGCGAGCGGCAGCGTCGACGCCCTGGACATTCCCGCCTCGGTCTTCACGCATCACGGGTACGCGGTCCAAGCCGCCAACGCGGGGATTCATATTCTCGCCCAAAAGCCACTCGCGGTCAGCGTAGCGGCCGGACGCAGGATGGTGGCCGCCGCGAGTCAAAACCGGATTACCCTCGGAGTCACCGAAAACGTTCGCTACGCCCCGACGATGCGGTATGCCCGCTGGGCGATCGAACGCGGTGACGTCGGTGAGATCCAAATGGTCGCTTCGGTCGCACTTGGCACACCAGAATGGTCGCCTGATAAAGTCGTCGCCGACACGGCCTGGCGCCACTCAAAGCTCCTGGCCGGGGGCGGAGCAACGTTGGACATTGGAGTGCATCTTTTTCACCGAGTTCGCTTCCTTTGTGGCGACGTCAAATCTGTTTCAGCACTAGCGCGGACATTCGAGCCGTTGCGGTACCGCCGCGACGCGAACGGCAAGGTGAGCGAGACCGTTCCTTCCGACACCGACGATGCTTTCATGACAACCTTTGAGCTCGAGAGCGGGGCGATTGGTCAGGCATCATTCTCTTGGGCCGGTCACGGTCCACCCACGTCTCTCCCCGAGGGCTTCGCGATTTACGGTAGTCGCGGCTGCATCAAGGGCGACACCCTTTACCAGGATGGACGATCGCCGGTGAGCTTGACCGCCCTCTTCGAACAGGAAGCGACTCCTGACGAGCGCGCGCGCTGGCTGCCCGGTGGCTACACTGACAGCTTTGCCGCCTGCTTCTACGATTTTCTGAACGCGATCCGCCAGGGTCGAAAAATGGAAGCAAGCGGTGACGAAGGCCTCGGCGACCTGGCGACGGCCTTCAGTATCCTGGAGTCTTCGACTCGCGGCCGGACCGTCAATGTCGCCGACGTCATGAGCGGCGCCGTTCGTGAGGCCCAACGCGACATCGACGCCTATTACGGCTTGGACTAACTTAGCGACCAGGCGTGGTGGCAATGGTGGCGGCAGAATTGAATATCCACACGACCGTGTCGTTTCAATCATTCGGAGGCGCCCGCTGAGGCCACATCTCAGGTGAATACTTCGTGGTCACATCGACCGGGATTCTTCCGGCCGCGGCCTGGCTGGCAAACAGTCCGAAAATAATCAGTCCACCGCCGATCAAGAGAGCGGGAGTAATGGCGTCGCCAAGGGTGATCGCTGACAAGGCAACGCCGACGGGCGGAATGAGATACTGGAAGGGCGCGGCCCGGGCCGCGGGTAGCATCTGCAGCGCGTAGAACCACAAACTGTAGTTGATGGCGGTGCAGCCAACGCCGACCCAGAGCAAAAGAAGCTTGACGTGGAGCGACGCGGTGATAATCGGTGTCAGTCCTCCGTTCAGCAAGACAAGGGTCAAGAGAACCGGCACCGATACACCGCTGGCCAGGGACGCCAGTGTCATCGGGTCCGCGCCCGGAGTCACTCGACGACCAACGACAATCCCCACGGCGATCACGCCGCTTCCCGCTAGCGAAATAGCAACCCCAAGAGGATTTAGGCTTGCTGGGACCGCGGCCGAACCTGACGGAAGATTCGGGGAGAAGATCAGGCCG
>DATLSK010000078.1:0-6221 GCA_035534155.1 Chloroflexota bacterium
GCTGCCAACCCGGCCGCGTCTCGATACAGATCCCAGCGCGCCGATCGCGTGTCAATCGTCTCATTCACGTGTGAATCCCTCCCTATGGTCGGCCCCTAGAAACTCAGACGAAAACCCCGCATTGTGAATGGCTGGGAATGGTGAGATGCGAGAGATCGGCGATCAATGCGGTGAAAGCGGTCAGCAACGCGACCAGGGCGACGCACGCATGGGCAGAAAGATGCTCCTGTCGTCCTTTCCGGCCCCGCATTAGCCCGGTCTTGGTCGCCACCAGCGTCAGGTTCGCCACGGTCGCCGCCAGCAGCACCTGAAAGAGCGTCTTGGCCCGTCCCACGTAGCGTGCTTGTCGCACGCCCAGTTGCATCAATCGCGCGATCCGATGCTCTGCCGCCTGCCTCAGCTTGCGATAGGGTGCGAACGCAACGCTCCGCTGGAACACGCGCGCTCGCTGGAGGAGCGCCTCCTGGGGATGGAGGCGGACCGTGCGCCCCTTGCCCGGTCCGGCGCGGACGCAGCGGGCGCGCAACGGACACGCCGCGCACACCGCGGCAGCGAAGCGAAACCCTTGCAGGATCTGTCGCTCCCCTTGCCGATCGGTGAAACTCTTCAGCGTTACCACCGTCGTGCAGGTCTGTCCGGCCGGGCAGATGCATGTTTGGGCGACCGGGTCGATCGCGAAGTCCTCCTTGACGAAGAAGGGACTGGCCGGACGGTCTGGCACCTTTGCGATCAGCGTCCGATCGGCGTCGGCGAATGCCTGCCGGGTCGCCCAGTCCCCGTACGCGCAATCGGCGATGCTCTCCTCGACCACGACCTGGGCGTTCTCTTCACTTTCCGCGACCAACGCCAGGGCATCGGTGTTATCGGGAGCATTCCCCGGCAACACGGTCGCCGCCGTGATCAACTGACTGTCGGGATCCACGGCCACCGCCGCCTTGTGCCCATCAAAACGCTTGCTCGCGCTCTTGCGGCCGTGGCGCATCTCAGGATCCTCCACCGAGACGACGCGATCGGCGGCCACGCCTTGCGTGATCGCGGCCCCCTCTGCCGTCCGGGTGACGTCTTGCAGGAGAAGTTGTTCCAGCAGAGCCGCCGCCTCGGTCAGCCGCGTCCGCGCCTCAGCGTCGGGTGCCAGGTCTGGGAGCGCCTGCCGCGCCAGTTCCAGCAGGCGATCGGCATCAGCCACGATCTGATTCAGGAATCTCTGGCGCGCTCGCGCATCCGCCCAGTCGATGGCCGCTTCCCCTTTGAGGCTCGAGCCCGCGTAGCGGGTCAGGTCGTGCGCGGCCAGCCACGGGGCGAGATCGGCACCCGTCACACGAGCCAGCGCCCGCGCCAGCGTCAGGATTCCATCGG
Source organism: Chloroflexota bacterium (assembly GCA_035534155.1). GTDB lineage: Bacteria > Chloroflexota > UBA6077 > FW602-bin22 > CADDYW01 > JAJPIK01. Next base: position 1,357 of record DATLSK010000078.1, read on the forward strand.
CCAGCAGGTTATAGGTATCCTTCACCGCACCATGCCCCAGGATGTTGCTGGTATCCAGCGCGACTTTGATCTTCTTGCGCTTGAGGTAGCCGGTCTGACGCGCGAAGGTGAGGCTCTTTTGGAAGACGGCGCGGATCTGCTTGTGCAAGATGAGCTGCGCCCGGAAGAGTTGCAAGGTGCTCTTGGCGAAGGGCTGCGCGTCGAGGGCGATCCCCAGCGCGACCTTCCAGCGCAGGTCGAAGGCAGCGCGCGCCGCCGCTTCTTCGTCCGAGACCCGATCGTGCGTCTGCAACAGCAAGACGGTCGCGAGAAGGCTCGGTGGTACGCTCGGGCGGCCATTATCCAGGACGTAGAACGCGGCGAACTCGTCATCGCGGAACATCTGGCCACGCTGAGCAGCCAGGAAGCCATAAAAAGAATCGCGACCGACGAAGTCGAGGTAGAGATAATCCGCCTCGAAGAGGCCGCGCTGGTCCGAGCGTTTCCCGAGCATTACCAGTCTCCAAGCGTCAGTTCGGTCGGATCATACCAGATCAGAAGCAGACGGCCAAACAACACTTTTCGGCCGCATTTCTAGGGCTTATGCGTTCTGGGGCGAGAAGTCGACGAGAAGAAGGAGGGCCTCATCGGGATGCCGACTGAAGTGGCGGAGTTGGGCGGCGATGGTCGTGATGCCGGCGTGGTGGAGGAGACTCAGCACCAGATTGCGCAGAATGGCGAGAATATCGGGGCCGAAACCGCAGTGGATCAGGCTGGCATCCTCGTCGAGGGTGACGTCCTTGGGGCGATGGAGTTGATTTTCGATTTGCCAGTGGGCCCGTTTGATCGCCAAGAGATCTGGCGCGTCGGCAACCTGGGGAGGGAGACTGGTGATCCCGTAACGGATGGCGTGGTGGGGGGTGCCTTTTTCGGTCCAGGTGCGTTCCCAGCGGAAGACTTGGGCGTGATGGGGCCAGTCGAGATACCCGACCAGGTCGGTGGAGGCGATCAGGTGACGGGTATCGGCGATGCGCCCGTGGCCGTAATCGACGGTCGTGGCCTCGCGCCGATCGGTCAAGGTGGCCGCGGGATCGGGATCCTCGAAGAGGAGACGGATGTTGTCGTAGAGGGTGCCTTGATTTGCCTTGACCAGGATCAGATAGTCGCCCTCGGCTTCCCAGACCTGTTGGCAGATGTTGCGCTGGCAGAAGAGGGCATCGCCGGTGAGCACCCGATTGTGCCAATCAACCGAGGCGATGACCTCGGGCGTGACGGTGAGTTCGGCCTCGGCTTTGTCGGCGGCGTGCACGATGGGAGCCTGGGAGAGGACGATGCCAACGCCGTGACAGTAGGCGCTGAGGCCATGCACCGTGCCCGCGGTCTGGTCAGCGGCGAGTCTCCCCCGTTGGGCCTTTCCATCGATCGCCACCCCCTGACTGGCCCGGACCGGCGGAGCCGGGACGACTTGACCACAGGCGCGCGCGAGCACCGCGATCAGGGTGTCCGGGTTCAGCTTGGCAAAGAGACGCTGCAATGTGGACTGGCGGGGGACCTTCCCCGCGGGCAAGCCCAGGGCTTGCCGCAAGGCAAGGGGGGCATCGGCTCCGAACTGGGCGATGGCAAGGACCGAGGTGCAGTTGGACAGAATCGCGACCACGGACAAGGCGAGCAGGGCGGCGAGAGGATAGCGCGTCCCCTGACGACGGCGCGGATCGGGCACCGTGGCAAAGCTGGCGACGAGAAAGCCGGGCGAGACGACCACGGGCGCGGGTGCGTCCGTGGGGGGCATTGCCGGTCGGCAGACGCACAGGCTAGACTTCATCGGGCTCTCCTGACGTAGGGATTGGCGTGACTACCGATCATCCTACAAAATGAGAGCCCGCTTGTCAGAACGCATAAGCCCTATGGGCGGGGCGACTAAGTGGTCGATATGAGAGGTTATGCCTGACGCGCGCGACGAGAGCGCGTGCATTCCATCGAACGTTTTAAATCGAGGATGTCGGCAGCGGTGGAAAGTTGGCGCCAGGCAGAATCGGCCACGCCGAGAGGCATGGCCGATCGAATCAAACTACACAGAAACAATTGATACTGCTCTCACCCTCTAACCAACAACCCTTCTCTCCATTCCATTTGCAGTGCCCCCAACACTCGCACGCCAGGTTTTCACCATTGCCGCCAGCCGTGCCTCGATCCGACCATTGACAGTTTCTGACGGAAAGTGTCCATCTGGGCCTCGCTCACCCGCCGCTCGACCGGTGAGTAGAGCAATCCCTTCGTCGACCGTCGATACCGCGTGAATGTGAAATTTCCCGGCGCGTACCGCGTCGACTACGTCGTCCTTGAGCATCAGGTTTTTCGCGTTGGCGGCCGGAATGAGCACGCCTTGCCGTCCGGACAGACCTTTGGCGCGACAGACCGCGAAGAAGCCCTCGATTTTTTCGTTCACTCCGCCAATCGCTTGAATCTGGCCGCGCTGGTTCACCGAGCCGGTTACCGCCAGTTCCTGGCGGATCGGCAGATCTGATAAACCGGAGAGTAATGCGTAGAGCTCGGTGCTCGAGGCGCTGTCGCCGTCGACCTCCGCATAGCTCTGCTCGAAGACGAGACGGGCACTTAGCGCGAGTGGCTGCTCCCGAGCGAAACGATCGACCAGGAAGCCACTGAGGATCAACACGCCCTTACTGTGAAGATGACCGCCGAGTTGGGCCTCGCGCTCGACGTCTACAACACCTTCGCGGCCAACTCCGACTGACGCGGTGATCCGACTCGGCCGACCGAACTGATAATCGGCAAAGGCTTGCACGGCGAGTCCGTTGACCTGACCAACCGCTTCTCCGGCGACGTCGACGAGCAGAATGTCGCGGGATATTAGCTCCTGGATTCTTTCTTCGTATAGATTCGAGCGATAGATTTGCTGATCGAGTGCGCTCCGCACGTGCTCGGCTGACACCGTGGAGGCGCCGGCCTGGCCGGCCCAATAGCTCGCAACCCGCACCAGATTGGTTAGCTCGCCAAACTGCAGTGAGAGCTTCTCCTGGTCCTCGGCCAGTCGACTGCTGAAGCCGACGAGGGTTGCGAGTGCACTCTGATCGAAAGGGCGAAGTTGCTCGTCGTGGGACACTCGGCCTACAAAGCTGGCAAATGCCAGCTCATTCTCAGTCGTCCGGGGCATTGTCAAATCAAAGTCCGCCCGCACTCGGAATAGCTCACGAAAGTCCGGGTCGAGCGAATACAGCAGGTAGAACGTCGACGCTTCGCCGACCAGCACCACCTTGACGTCTAAGGGAATTGGTTCGGGACGTAACCCGCGAACCGTCGACAGTCCGAGCAGATCGACAGGATCCTCAATCGTGGTCCGTCCGTCTCGCAGAGAACGTTTCAATCCGTCCCAAACGAGAGGCTGTCGAAGCAGATCCATGGCTTCGACGATCAGGTAGCCGCCATTGGCCCGATGAAGGGCGCCACCGCGGATCAACGTGAAGTCGGTCGTTAATACGCCAAACTGCGATTCCTTTTCGATGCGTCCAATTAAGTTCTGGTAGGTTGGATTCGTTTCGACGACGACCGGCGCGCCGTCACTTGCACCGTGTTCGACGACAACGTTCACCCGGTAGCGACGCAGCGCCTGTTGACGCTGAATCGGCGACTCCAGCGTTGGCGACGTTTCCGGAGCCGGACGGAAGAGACTGACGTGAGCCGCGAGGTCTTCCCTCAAAGCGGTCAGATATTCGATGACCGATGGCACGTCGCGGTAATGCTCGCTAACGTCTTCGAGAAGTCCGCCGACGGCATAAAGCGCGACATCGTGGTCAAGATGTTCCAATGCTTCGCGAACCGTGCGTTCACGCCCGCGGAGCGCTTTCATGACCCCCTCAATGCGTTCGTCGAGGTCAGCCCGCCGGCGTTGAAGCTCTTCGCGCTGTTCAGGGGTGAGCGCGTTGAAATCGTCCTCGCTCATGGGCTTGCCCTTCCGCAAAGGAACGATCATCAACCCCATCGGCGCGGCTTGGAGCGTAAAGCCTTGTTTGAGAGCGTATTCGTTGAGCTGACCCAACCGGGTTTCCCGCTCCTCGTCTAGCTCTTTGAGCATCGCGTCGCGCTGGTTCGTATACTGGTCGCTCTCGAACGCTCGCGGAATTTGACGGGTCGCCGCGTCCTGCAAGCGATCGAGGTCACGGGCCAGCTCACGCACCCGGCCGGCCGGCAAGCGAAGCGCTCGCGGATGCTCGGGATCGGCGAAGTTATAGACGTAACACCAGTCGTCAGGAGTTGGCCGAGCTCGGGCCGATTCGCCGAGGAATGTGTTCACCGCCGTCATTTTGCCAGTTCCCGACGGACCGGCGACAAACACGTGGTAGCCTCGGTCGCGCATGTTTAGGCCAAACCGGAGTGCCGCGGTCGCCCGCGGCTGACCAATGATCACCGTTGGCTGGATTTGGCCATTCATTCCGTCGCTCGGAAACGCGGTCGGATCGCCGGGGCGATTCAACGATTCGGGAGGAAGCTCGCTCACAATGATAACCTCCGCACCTGACACTCATGGGATCTGGTTTTCTCTCAGAATACCCGGCCGCGCTCGACAAATCCCTGAACGGACGGCCGCTTTACCCTGAACAGTTCATGAATGTCCAGGCAATGCGCATCCTGGCAGGCCGGACCGTTAGGGAACAGAATCTGCGCCAATCTGACCGGGAACGCCTGGCGACGCTGAAAGAAGCGGCGCGAGCGCGCCGTGATCACCACCTCACCTGGCGGAAATCAATGGAGCTGATACGAGAGTACACGGATGGAGTACCTGGATATAGTTTCGTCGTTTATTCTCGTGATTAGAATGAATTATTTCTGTGTAGTGAGTCCGCACGACCAACCAGACATTCCCCGCTGGA
>DATLSK010000079.1:0-5087 GCA_035534155.1 Chloroflexota bacterium
CGTCGACACGGACCACGCCATGATCTGGATCGTAAAAACGGCCCAGCAACGCGGTCAGGGTAGATTTTCCTGCGCCAGTCAACCCGACGATACCCACGGTATCCCCTGGATTCGCACTGAAGCTCACGCCGCGGAGGACGGGTTGACTCGCGTGGTATCCGAACGTCACTTCGTCGAACTCGACGCCTCCTTCGATCGGAGGCATCTCCGGCTTCAGCACCGTTTCGTGCAGCGGCTCGATCTCATCTTTGCCGTCGAGAACCTCGTGAATCCGCTCGGCGCCGGCGATTGCCCCGGAGATCAGGTTAATCGTCGCCCCTAGATTACGCACCGGGTTCACCAGCATCGTCAGATAGGTAATATAGGCGACAAGGCTGCCCAGGGTCAGACGACCGGTGATAACGTCTTCACCACCAAACCAGAGGACGAGCGCGATACCAAAGGCAGTGATCAGGTTCATCGCCGGGAAGACGACGGCGTTGAGACTGGTCGAACGCATCGAGGCACGGAACAGACCGTCAATCTTGTCGGTGAACTTGTCGATCTCACGGTCCTCGGCAGCAAACGCCTTGACCACCCGCATGCCCGTCAGGTTTTCTTGGAGTGTCGCGGCGACCTGGGCATACATGTTTTGGATCCGACGCGAGCGCTCTCGGGAGAGCGATCCATAAATGACCGCTAACGTCGCGATCAGCGGGAAAATGACCAACGCGATCAGGGTCAGGTGGGCATCGAGGCGGATCAATGCAATAAAAAGGAGTGTGCCCAGAACGGTCACATTCACAAACTGATTGACGCCAGTGTTGAGAAACGTCTCGATTGCCTGAACGTCGGTCGAGGAAAGAGCGAATAGGTCTCCAGAAGGCGAGCGAACCTGGAATCTGAGGCTGTTGCGTTGGATCTTCTCGTAGAGGCGGTCACGCAAGCCAAAGGACACCTCGGCGGCGAGCCGGTTGTACGAGAAGCCAACGACGTACCAGACGATCGAGCGAACCATGGTCACACCGATCGTCAAGGCCGCCGCGATCAGGAGAATCCGATAGTCGTGCGTCGCCAGACCATTATCGATCGCACTCTTGACCAGGATTGGCAGGACCAAACTGAGCGCGATCTGAACGATGTGCGAGGAAACCGCGGTTACGGCAAGCCTACGCTGTGCCAACGCGTAACCGAGGATCCGTTGGAGGGTGACCATGCGACCTTTCTACCGGCATGCCGTTTCACCGAGACCAGGCACGCCGCCTCTTACCGCGAATCGGCTGGCCAGGAACCAGCCAAGGGAAGGTGACTTTACTCTCGATAGTAGTCAGAGGAACAGCGCATGTCAAGCGCAAAAGTGGTCATAATTGCACGTCGCCGAGGTGCGTGATACACTACCGCGTATTCGAGGGCACGACGAGCGCAAACGATTTCTCGACGTGTCTTATATGAGGGGCGATGGAAGAGTGGACCGGATGAACCACGGGGCCCCGAACGGGCAGACCGACATTCTCCAAGTTCGCAATTTGCGGACGTATTTTTATACCTCCGATGGCGTCGTGCCAGCGGTCGATGGGATCGATCTGACGATCAAGCGCGGCCAGACCGTTGGCCTGGTCGGCGAGTCTGGCTGCGGTAAGAGCGTCACCTCGCTCTCGGTGATGCGGCTCGTCCCCCCTCCCGGGCGCGTTGTCGACGGTTCGGAGATCCTTCTTGACGGTGTCGATCTACTCCGGTACACCGAAGAGCAGATGTACGAGGTGCGCGGCGCGCGCGTTTCGATGATCTTCCAAGAGCCAATGACGTCGCTCAATCCCGTGTTTACCGTGGGCGATCAAATCGCCGAGGCAATTCTGACCCACAAGAAAGTCAGCCACTCTCAGGCGCACGAGGAAACGATCGAACTGCTGAGTCAGGTGGGTATCTCCCAGCCCGAGCAGCGCTTCAAAGCCTATCCCCACGAGCTGAGCGGGGGCATGCGTCAGCGCGTCATGATTGCGATGGCGCTTTCGTGTCAACCCGAGCTGATCATCGCCGACGAGCCGACAACTGCGCTCGATGTGACGATCCAAGCCCAAATTCTCGAGCTGCTGGGCGAGCTCAAGGCCAAGCAGAACACGGCTCTCCTGTTGATCACCCACGATTTGGGAGTGATCGCCGAGATGGCCCAGGAGGTCGCGGTGATGTACGCCGGCAAGATCGTCGAGCAAACCGACGTCTTAACCCTTTTCCGCGAGCCGAAGCATCCCTATACGAAGGGACTACTGGCGAGCATTCCGATGCTGGCGAGTGACCGCTCCGTTCCATTGAACGTGATCCAAGGAACCGTGCCAAGCCTCACCCGGTTGCCACCCGGTTGTCGCTTCGCACCTCGCTGCCCTCAGGCCATGGCGGTTTGCCGAGAGCATGAGCCAGCGCTGCTCAGCCAGGGCGCGACGAAAGTGGCGTGCTGGCTGTATCAGAATCAGCCGACGGGGGAAAGCTAGATGGAGTCTTCGACCATGGCATTGCCAGCCGACGCACCGCTGCTCTCGGTTAAAAATCTGGTCAAGCATTTCCCGGTGCGGGGTGGTGTGCTCTTCCGAACCGTCGGCCAGGTCCACGCCGTCGACGACGTATCACTCGACGTGCGTCCGGGCGAAACACTCGGCCTCGTTGGCGAATCGGGCTGCGGGAAGACGACGACCGGCCGAGTGATCTTGCGACTCGTGCCGGCCACCAGCGGTCAGGTTCGCTTCGCCGGGAAAGATGTCTTTTCCCTGGGCGGCGAAGAGCTCAAAAGGCTGCGCCGCGACATGCAAATCATCTTTCAGGACCCGTATAGCTCTCTCGATCCGCGGATGCCGGTTGGCGATCTGATCGGCGAGGGGCTGGTCATCCACCGCATCGGCTCACGCTCGGAGCGCGACCAGTCCGTCCGGGAGATGATGGATCTCGTCGGCCTGCGCAGTCAATACGTTCGTCGATTTGCCCACGAGTTCAGCGGCGGTCAACGTCAGCGCATCGGAATTGCCCGCGCACTCATTCTTCGACCCAAGCTGGTGGTTTGCGATGAGCCGGTCTCGGCGCTCGACGTCTCGATTCAGTCGCAGATCTTGAATCTGTTGCGTGACCTCCAGCAGAAGTTTGGCCTGACCTATCTGTTCATCGCTCATAACCTGGCGGTGGTGCGTTACATCAGCGACCGGGTCGGGGTCATGTACCTGGGCAAATTGGTCGAATTAGCCTCGACCGACGAGATCTACCGGAAGCCGCTCCATCCGTATACTCAGGCGTTGCTCTCGGCGATTCCTCAGCCCGACCCGACGTTGAAGCGTCAGCGGATCGTTTTGAAAGGCGACGTGCCGAGCCCGCTCAATCCGCCCACCGGTTGCCGCTTCCACACCCGTTGCCCGATCGCGATGGATATTTGTCGCCAGTCCGAGCCAAAGTTCCGCGATGTCGGCGCGGGTCACATGGTGGCGTGTCACGCGGTCTGATCGTCAAGCACCGGTCGTTGATGCCCACATTCACCTCTTCCCCCCGGAAGTGGTGGCGGATCGCGAGCGCTTCGTGGCGCTCGACCGGCACTTCGCCGAGCTGTACGCGAATCCGAAGTGCCGACTCGCCACCGCCGAGGATGCTCTCGCCTCGCTCGACCGCAACGCCGTCGATTTTGCCTTCGCCCTTGGCTTTGGCTGGAACGATCCTGCCCTTTGTCAGTTCCACAACGACTACCTGATTGAGATTCAGCGACGGTATCCCGAACGTTTCGTCGGGTTCGCCGCGCTCCAACCCCGGGATCGCCAGGCTGCGCTGACCGAGATCCAGCGAGTGGCCGCGGCTGGCCTGAAAGGGATTGGTGAGCTGATGCCCCACGGCCAGGGCTATGCACTCGACGACTGGGCGGTGACGGATCCGGTCATCGAAACGGCAACCGGGTTCGGCCTACCCATCTCGATCCACGTCAGCGAACCGGTCGGGCATGGCTATCCGGGCAAAGGCGCGGTGTTACCCTCCAGTGCCTATCGCCTGGCCGAGCGTCACCCAAACGCTCGGCTGATATTCGCCCATTGGGGCGGCGGCTTACCTTTCTACGAGCTGATGCCCGAAGTCGCGACCGTCTTACGCAACGTCTGGTACGACTCGGCGGCAACGACGTATCTCTACCGATTCGAGATTTTCAAGATCGTCGCCGAGCTCGCCAGCGCCGAGCGCATCCTCTTCGGCACTGATTATCCCCTCCTTCGCCAGGGACCATTTCTGCAGAAGGTGCGCGCGCTCGGGTTGCCGGAGCCGGACCTGGGACAGATCCTCGGAGGCAACGCCGCGCGCTTGATCAGCGGCCCCGCTACGTAGCGCAGGTTTCGACGTCACCCTGTCCTGGCGCCCCTCTGGTTGCCAGGAACACTTATTTGCCAGCTGCAGCGGAGCCAGTCGGAACCGGGATCGTCAAGCAGTCAATCTACTTTTGTAGGGTACGGAGACTCAAGAAAAATATCGAATCCGATCACTTGGTGTTATCATCATGAGTGAATTCAATCGTCTTCAGATTTATCTGAGACGAGGAGTATGACAATGCAAAACCGCTATGACGTGGGGTATGCCGGTGGCATCAGCACCACGATGCGCAGCGGCATGTTGGCCAAGGTGGGCGGCCTGCTCGCGTTTTCGATGGTGTTCACCGCGTTGGGCGCGCTGGTTGGCATGGCAGCGCCTGGACTTGGCTTTCCGGCGATCATCGGCGTGCTGATTCTTTCGTTCGTGCTTGGCTTTGCCCGCAATGTAAGTGGGCTTAACCTGATTCTGCTCTATACCTTGACCGTGCTCATGGGCGTTGGCCTCGGAGGTATCATCGAGGCCTATCTGGCGGCCGGCGCCGGCATGATCGTCGTCCAGGCGGGCGTGACAACCGCGGTGCTTTCCTTCGGCTTGTCGGCCTACGCCGTAACGACCAAGCGTGATTTCTCGAGCATGGGCAGCAAGCTATTCCTGGCCCTGATCGCCCTGATCGCGGCGAGCGTGGTCGGTATCTTCATTCAGGCGACGATTCTGGATATCATCATCGGCCTGGGTGGCTCGGTTCTCTTCAGCTTCTACCTGATCTATCAAGTCCAGCAAGCGAAGTT
>DATLSK010000080.1:0-5712 GCA_035534155.1 Chloroflexota bacterium
CCCCCACCTCTCCCAACCCACCCCGGGCGACGCCTTCCCTTTTTCGGTAAATCGTCGAAGGAGGCGATCACACGATGACGCTGGCCACGCGCCGAGCACCCCCCGAGCCCGAAGAGCTCGAGCCCGAGGTCCCCGCCGACCATCATCTCCGCGATGGTCTCGTGCTGCTTGGCGTTGCTCTGATCGTCGGCTTGGCTCTAGTCGCTCCGTCCGGAGCCCCCGTCCCCGAACTGCGGGATGCATTTGGCTTCGCTGTTGGCTGGGCACAGGTTCTTGTCCCTATCGTCATCGCCGCCTACGCCGTGGCTAATCTCCGGGAGCACTTTGATCTCGACTATTCATCGTCGCTTTCCGAAACGATCGGCTGGGCCATTAGCTTTGTCGGTTTAGATATAACCCTGCAGGTCGTCGACGGCAATCCCATTACTCATTGGGGATCAACTCACGGCGGTGGCATGCTCGGTCAGCTTGGCTGGACTTTGCTCACCTCCGCGTTGGGTACCGCGAGCGCGGCGGCCCTGGTCGCGATTGTCGTGTTCACCGGGGTCGCCATGCTGTTCGACATCACCGTCGACGATTTGCTCGGCGCCATCAGAAACGTCGCGCGCTGGCTGCTCGGCGGCGCGCACGCCCTCGTCGCCCAGCTCACGAGTCGACGGTCAGCCTCCTCGGCACCGCATCAAGCAGTAAGCGCCGCCGAGCCCCGGGAAGACGAAGCTACCGCGGAAGCAATCGGGTCGAACCGCGCCCCCGACGACTCGGCCCAGCCCCAGTGGCAGATTCCACCCATTACCATGCTCCAGCTAGGTAGCGCCGGCGCGCTGAGCCAGGCGGATCTTGCCCAGAAGATCAAGCTCATCGAAGACACCCTCGCCGACTTCGACGTTTTCACCCGAGTCGTTCAAGTGAATCCCGGTCCAACCCTTACTCAATTTGGCCTCGAGCCAGGTTTTCGCGAAAAGCGCGATCGCCATGGCGTGGTCGTCAAACGCGAGAAGATCAAGGTCAGCGAGATCACGGCCTTGAACAACGATCTCGCCCTGGCGCTCGCTGCACCGAGTATCCGCATCGAAGCGCCCGTGCCGGGACGCACCGTCGTAGGGTTGGAGATTCCCAACGGACAAACCAGCCTGGTGAGTTTGCGCCAGGTCGCGGAGAGCACCGCCTTTCAAAAGCTCCGCACGAAAACTCGCCTCGCCGTGGCCCTCGGCGAGGACGTGAGCGGACAGCCGGTCGCCGCGGATCTGGCCAAAATGCCGCATCTGCTGATCGCCGGGGCAACGGGCACCGGCAAGTCAGTCTGCATGAACGCGCTCATCTCCTGCTTGCTTCTCCAGGCCACCCCCGACGAAGTACGACTGATCCTCGTCGACCCCAAACGCGTTGAGCTCACCACCTATAACGGTGTACCACACCTGCTCCGCCCGGTCGTGGTCGACGTCGACAAAGTTGTTGGCGTTTTGAAGTGGGTCGTCCACGAGATGGACGACCGCTACAAGCTCTTCGAAACCCACAGTGTGCGCAATGTCGAAGCGTACAATAAGTCAGTGGCCAACCGTACCGGCGCGACACCATTGCCGTACATCGTCGTGATCATCGACGAATTAGCCGACCTCATGATGCTTGCTCCAGACGACACCGAGCGCCTGATCTGTCGCCTTGCCCAACTCGCCCGCGCAACCGGGATCCACCTGGTCGTGGCGACTCAGCGCCCTTCGGTTGACGTGATCACCGGCCTGATCAAAGCCAACTTTCCGACACGCATCAGCTTCGCGGTCACGTCGCAGATCGATTCGCGAACCATTCTCGATTCACCGGGCGCCGAGAAATTACTCGGGCGCGGTGACATGCTTTTCATGCCGACCGATGCTTCGAAGCCAATTCGGTTGCAAGGCGTTTACGTTTCCGATGACGAAATCGAAGCCCTCTGCGAGCACTGGCGTGGCCTCGGCTCAGCAAACTACGTCGAGCAGTTAGTGCAGCCAGCGAGCCCCGAGGAGTCGGAAGACGAAGTCGATGACCTGTACGAGAAAGCAGTCGAAGTGGCGCACGAACATACCCGCATTTCGACCTCGCTTCTGCAACGACGTCTGCGCATCGGTTATACCCGGGCCGGCCGGCTGATCGACCTGCTCGAACAGCACGGCATCGTCGGCCCAGCGGCCGGCGGTGGCCGCGCGCGCGAAGTGCATCACGAAGACAGTTCCGCGACCGAGTAGACGCCTGGCAGCCGTCGCCTCTTGACTCGGCTTCGCCTGCGCGCGATACTCCCCCTAGTGCCCGGGTGGTCCGGGGCGGCGGGACGTTTTCAAGGGCGGTCCGCCGGTGTATTCGAGGCGAATGGCCTGAACAAACGAGGAGGAGTGGTCAGTGGCCTACAAAACGCGCGCCCTCTGGAAAACGCCTTCGCAACAGCCCAATGGACTCCAGGCAACCGAGCAGGGACTTTGGGTCCTCGACCAGGTTGATCCGAACCGGGTCTATCTTCTGAACTATGACGACGGCTCGATCATTCGTGAGTTTGGCACCCGGAGCAAACACGGCAGCGGCATCACCGTCGATCCCAATGGTCACGTCTGGGTCGCCTCGACTTTTGGCCTCGACATCATCTGCTATGACCCGGAAACTGGCAATGAGCTTGCCGCGATCCCGGCCCCTGGTCTCGGGCCCGGCCCGGGTTCGCCCCACGCGCTGGAATGGCACGATGGACACCTTTGGTGCAACGTTCCGAAAGCCGGTCAAATCTACGAATTAGATCCGACCATTGGCCAGGTTCTCCACCAGATCTCGGCGCACGGCGACCGCTCCCACGGCATGGCCTGGGAAACGGATGACCTCTGGCCATTGGGAATCAATCCGGCCAGCAAGGTCGAACCATCGCCGGTGCCGGCCCACGAGTCGACGCATCCCTGGCGTTCGGAACGCGGCCTGCCCGCGCTCTGGAGCTCAGACACCAACAAGCGAGTCGTCTTTCGTTTGAATCCAGATACGGGAGAAATCCTGGATGCGATCGGCGTTGATGGCTTGGAGCCGCATGGGATGACCATTCACAATGGCACCTTCTGGTTTTGCGATGCCGGAACTCGCGACATCTTTGTTCTCGAACGCTGATCTCTCAAGGAGGCACCAAGGATGCTGCCTGCAGTCGAGCGGAACAATCCGAGTAATTTCTCCGACGTCGTCGCTCGGATTGGCATGCCTCAACCGGCTGTCGCTGCCTGGTTTGTGGCCCGGCTCGAGTTCTTTTGATTTACCCCCTTGCCACTCCGTGCGTCAGGAGTACAATGAGCGTAGCGTTAGCAGGGGGATCGATTCGGTCGGGGATGCGTCATCCCTGCTAGGTAGCTAAGCGCGGCTTGGTTGAAACTGAGAAGTGTGCATAACGGAGGAATTGAGTTATGGGTCTGCTCGAATCATTGGGATTGAAAAAAAAGAAGGAAGCAGCCGTCGCCAGCGGAAAGACGATCAAGGTCGGGCCGCGTGATACTCTAAGGTCAATCGCCAAGCGGGAGTACGGCAGCGAGGAACTCTGGACCAAGATCTTCGAGGCGAACAAGTGGCGGATTGACGGAGACGAAGTCGTCGTGGGTCAGGATCTGTTCATCCCGGATATCCCAAAGTCGTAGACGCAGCCAATCGACCCGTGTCCTACGACACTCTTTACCTGATCGTGAGTGGTGCTGCCGCCGCGCGGCGCGTGCCTGGGCTATTGCCACGGCTTTGTGGCCTCGTGCCGCGCGTCATCACCGTACTGACACCAAACGCCCAAAGGATCGTCAGCCCTCGCGAGTTGGCACTCATCGCGGAACACCGCATCGTCGAAAGCTACTTTGACACCGCAATTCTGCCCCGACCACCGTACGGCGCGTTGCTGGTCGCGCCGTGCAGTTTTAACACCCTGAACAAGCTTGCTCAGGGCATCGCCGACAATCTGGCACTGTCGATCGCTGCCGAGGCAATCGGCCGTCAAACCCCGGTCATCATCGCGGTGTCGACCAACCCGCCACTGTGGGCCCACCCCCGGGCCAAAGAATCGGCCGAAACCCTCCGACGGTGGGGATGCCAGGTCTTGGATCCGGTTTCCCAGGCGGATACATTGACGCTCGCGCCCGACGAGCTGATCCTCGCCGCGGTGTCATCCGCGTTGGCCTGAAAGAAGCGCAGATCGATCTGGTCAGCAAAAGCACGCCCCCCGCCCTTTCGCTCCAATATGGGGTTCCGTCCTTACGGTAGCAGTGGCGCTGGATCGATCTTTACTCCGTCGTGCCGAACCTCGAAATGCAAATGGGGCCCACTCGCGAAGCCGGTCATGCCGACGTTGCCAATAAGGTCGCCTTGCTTCACTTTTTCGCCGACCTTTGCCTCGATGTGGGACATGTGTGCATACAGTGTTTCGTAGCCGTTTCCGTGATTGATCAAGACGTGGTTGCCGTAACCGTGTTGGGTGTCCATGCCGGCTTCCTCAACCACCCCATCCGCCGCCGCCACGATCGGTGCTCCCGACGGTGCCCCGATATCTAGCCCCATGTGGTAACCACCGATCCAGTCGGAACCGGGCACCCCAAACGGCGTGGTGATTGGACCGATTGCCGGCCAAATAAATGCGGGCGCGCCATTCGTGTTGACTTTCACTTCCGGCTTTGCGACTCCGTAGCGGACCTTGGTGGTCGGCGCGTCCGGTACGACCAAAAGCTGTCCTGCCTGCAAAGCATTAGGATTCGCCAGGTCATTCAACTGCTGAATCGTGTCGGGATCGTCAGCAAGCAAGTCTCCAATTCCGATCAAGCTATCGCCCGGTTGCACCTGATACGTCGACACGAGACCGCGACTCGTACTCGCGTCGGTAACGTCTTGCATCAGGAGCACCGCGGCGCTTGGTCGCGCCGCCGCGACCGACGGCAAGGCAAAGATGCTGAATCCTGCGCAGAGACAGAGCACCGCCCAACGGCGGGCTTGGCTGCGAACGTGGCCCATGTGGTTCCCTCCAACCCCTCCAAGACGCACAAACCTTACCACGCGTGCCGCCAGGTGACAAGCCGGGTGGCGTCACGTAATCGCAGAATTTTGGTTGCCTTCGCGATCAGCCTCGCCTATAGTTGAAGACGATGGATAAGAAGTCTCTTCGAATCACGATCGTTGGCAATTTTGGCCTGAGTTACAAGGCAACGATGTCCGCCCGCGCTTTACCGCTCGCCCGCGAGCTGGCACGACTCGGTCACCAGATCACGATCATTCTCCCCGCCGACTCTGCCGTTCCCCCCGTCCTACCAACGAGTGATCGCGTTCGGATCAAATTCGTCGGCAAGGGGCGAGCGCGCTCATTTTTGGGCCAACTCGCCGTCGGCGCCCAGTTAACCTGCGCGGCGCTCCAGAGCCAACCGGACGTCCTCTACGCCTTCAAGCCAAAAGCCTATGCTGGCCTGGCCCTGCTAACCTTTTGGTTCGGACGCAAGCTCGGATTGGTCGCACCCACCCTGGCACTCGACACCGACGATTGGGAAGGAGCAGGCGGCTGGGCCGATCGCGAGCACAAAGCAGCCTGGCAGCGAACGCTGGTGGGACAACACGAAAAATGGTGCCTCGGTCACGCCGATTTGGTCACGGTAGCCAGTCGTGAGCTCGAGCGACTGGCCATCGCCGAGGGCGCCACGACAGTTTACGCCCCCAATGCCGCCTCGCCATCGTCGCCAGGCTGGGAGCCTGGCGACGATG
>DATLSK010000081.1:0-29792 GCA_035534155.1 Chloroflexota bacterium
CCCGGCATGGTCAAGTGCACCTATGGCACCGGGGCCTTTCTCCTGCTGAACGTGGGGGACAACGCAGTGCGTTCACGCGCCGGCCTGCTCACCACTTTGGCCTGTGGCCCGAATGCCGAGTCAGTCTATGCGTTGGAAGGAAGCGTGTTCATCGCTGGCGCCGCCATTCAATGGCTGCGCGACCAACTCGGCCTGATTCGCACCGCGGCCGAGAGCGAGTCACTGGCGCGCTCGATCCCAGAGAACGGCGGCGTCTATTTTGTTCCTGCCTTTGTCGGACTTGGCGCACCATACTGGGATCCAGAAGCGCGTGGCGCGATCGTTGGATTAACCCGGGGAGCCGATCGCCGTCATATCGTTCGAGCTGCCCTCGAAGCAATCGCCTACCAAACCCGAGACGTCGTCGATGCCATGGCCGTCGACGCCGGTGGCCAGATCCACGAGCTTCGAGTCGACGGTGGCGCCGCGGCCAACGGCTTCCTCGACCAGTTTCAGGCCGATGTTCTCGGTCTGCCGGTCGTCCGTCCGGCAATGGTCGAAACCACCGGACTAGGGGCGGCATATCTGGCCGGCCTCGCGGTTGGGTTCTGGCAATCTACTGACGAGATCGCGAAACTCTGGCGTCTCGATCGTCGCTTCGAACCGTTCATCGACGACCGACAACGCTCGGCGCTCTATCGCGGCTGGCGCCAGGCGGTTGCCAGTGTTACCTCTGCCCCATCTGCCTAGCCTCGGCGTCAGGTGAGACCTTTGTCCGCGAACACCTCCCGGAGCAAGGCGATCGTCCGCTCGGCAGCCAGACGGACTCCTTCGGTCGCGCTGGCCGCGATCAACAACTCGACTCCCGGGGCCACCCGGTAGTGCGTAACGACCTCGCCGGGTGGCTCCGCTATCTCGATCCCTCCGTCGCGAAGATGCACCAGCACGCTGTCGGCTAACGGCTGGCCTCCATTCGCAAGTCGAGCAATGTCATCCGCTGGCACGCGCGCGAAGTAGTCACGAATTCGCTCCAACGGCCAGCCACGCCTCTTCAAATGGGTCACGGCGAGCAAGCGAGCACGGTGATCCTCGTTGTAAACGGCACGGGGACCGGCTCCGTCAGGAGATGGCAGGATTCCTTCTTGTACGTAATAGTGAATCGTCCGGCGCGTCGCACCGGTGCATTGCTGCAATTCGGCGATTGAATACATCTATCCCCGTGTTCCGATCTCGTTGCCTGATCCCCAGAACGGAGTGGCCCAACATGCGGTTTTGACGATGATCGTAGCATCGGCCTATTACAGGGTCAAACCTGGCCCATATCGTGCAGCGTTTGGCCCGAACTACTGACCGCGGCCGATAGGTGCGGGAGCCTCTGGATAAGAATACGCGAGGAGGAACAAGGGTGAGTCCCGCTGCGCCTTCCAACAAGGTCGTTTTGATCGCCGAAGATTATCCGGACATCAGCCAGCTCGTGTCTGATCTGCTCCGGGATGAAGGGTACTACATCGTTGCCGTCTCCCGGGGAGGCGAAGTCATTCCAGCCGTCAGACAATACCATCCGTCGGTCGTGCTTCTGGATTTGGCGCTGCCAGACATTCCCGGGAATGAAGTGCTCGAACGGCTGAGCACGAGCCCAGAGACCAACCTGATTCCGGTCATTATCATTTCGGCCTATTCCGAACGACTCCGTCGAGTGCCCCAGGTGGTGGCCGTGGTGAACAAGCCGTTCGAAATTGATACGTTGCTGAACGCGGTGGCCCAGGCTACCGCGATTCGGCCGCAAGCCGCTTGACTACGCAATCTGTAAGCGACCTGCAACCATGACGGGGACAGAAACGCCCAAACGTCACGTGCGTGCACTCCGGACCCGCCGCGAATTCATTCTCCAAGCCGGAGCACTTGGAGTCGCAGGCATATCAGCCGCTTGCCATCTCGTTCCTGCATCTTCGCCCACGCCGACGCCGTATCCGGTGCCGACCTACTTGCCAACGATGACGCCCTCGGACACATTCACCGATTGGGGTTGGCCACTTCCCTATGCCCAGGTCTCAGCCAAGTCGGTTCAGTGGCTGAAGAATCGCGGCTGGTGGCCGCTCGTGGTTGGCCATCAACCCTTCTGGTCGGGCGCCAACGCGGTGAATGCCGTGCTGGAATTCGACAAGCTATTTGCGGTCCGCGGACTGGACGTGGTGTTTCTATCGTTCCAAGATGCGACCGCTACGGTTCAAGGATTTGCGTCGAGCCGATTGCAGGTTTGTACGCTGAATTCCAGCCTGGTCGCGCAGCTTATCCAGAGCGGCGCTCCCGTCGCGGTCGTCGCGATTGTCACGCCAAACCTCGAGGCAGCAACTGTTGTGCCCAACGCTTCGCACTTGCAGAGCCTCAGCCAGCTCAAAGGCTCGGCGAGTGCGATTGGGATCGTCCCTAATTCCCTCGCCGACACGTATCTGATCGTGTCGGCCGCGGTGAATGGTTTAACGGTCGGTCAGGACTTCTATTTGAAAGCGCTTATTCTCAAAGAAGAAGCAACACTACCGGCGACGGTTTCCGCGGTCGTTCCCCAAGAGCCGGTTGTTTCGGAGATCACGGAACAGTTACACACCGGTCGGCGCATCGACGTGGTATTTCCGTACATCTTCAGCCATGGCAATCTGGTTATCCGCCGCGAGTTAATCGAGTCCGCGCCGGACGTCGCGCAGGCGCTCGTCGATTCCTACGTGGAAGGCATCCTGTTCGTTCGCCTGCAGCCTCGGAGTGCGACAGCACTCTTAGCCAAAAGGCCAGACCTGCGCGGGTTCTCACAATCGTTTCTGCTCGCCCAAACCCAGTCGTACAATAACCTATACAAGCCAACGTTCCTGTTTCCGTTCGTCGACTTCTGGTCGATCGAAGATGCGTCGGTCACGACAGAATTAGCCGCGGCTCACCAACTGGCAGCGCCCCTGGACGTACCGACCTGGCAACGCTTCATCATACCGACGTTCGCCCAAAACTCATTCGCTCGCCTGGGTTGGCGCCTACCTAATCGACCGCCCTGGATCCCTAAAGATTGGACCGGCAGCGTGGGACGTCCTCCGTATCCGGAGTATCCAAACGTCTCGAACATGCGGCAGCCCCAACCCTGGCCCGAATCGGGTGATCTCACTCGCCCTTGGAAGTTCGCGGGCACGACCTATAATCCTTGACCGGACGGGTAGACAGCAATGCGCGCACCAACTCGAATTCCGGTCTGTCCGCCTCTGAATCCGCGGTCGTCCCATTCAACCTATTGGCACATTCTGCTCAGCTTACGCACGAAGCTGCTCATCGCGATTGCCCTCATTCTCCTGCCGACCACCGCCCTGGTGCTCGCCGGTGACGTGCGCGACTTCGCCGCGACTCGCGCCGCCATTTTGGCATCGGATAACTCGACCGCGGAAACCGTCGGCGCGATGGTCGATGCAACGCTCGACGACGCGATAACCGTGGGCCAAACGCTTGCGAACGCTCCAACCGTGCGGACGATGGATCCTAGCCGCATCGATCCGTATTTCAATCGACTGGTGCCGATCCTTCTCCAGTTCCGCACGGTATCCGTTGTCAACCTGGGCGGAAATATCATCGCGAGCACGTCGTCGGGGCTGGCAGGGCCTTCTCCGGTCAACGTCGCCGACCGAGCGTACTTTCGAGAGGCGATCGCCTACAACGAGCCACGGATCTCCAACATTATTATCGGGCGAGAAGCGCACCGCCCGATCAGTGTCGCAGCCGTACCGATTCGCGATCAAGTCGAAAATCCGATCGGCATCGTTGCCCTGGCGATCAACCTGGAGTATTTTCGCGCTCGGCTCTGGACCGTGCCTCTGAGTGGCAGTCGCGTCATTGTCATCACTGACCCGTCCGGGCAGCTCGCCTTTATCAGCGATCGCTGGGAGGTGGCACCAAAACCACCAGACCTCTCGTCGGCACCTTTGATTCAAGACGCCATCCGAGGTCTACCCGCTACCCAGGACTCGGGTCCGTTTCCGCTGCTCTCCGGCTCACAAACCGGAACGGCGATCGTCACGCCTCGCTATCACTGGGTCGTCGCGGTTCTTCAGCCAACGAGTGTGGCGAATGCCTCGATGAACCAGCGACTTGCTCTGGACGCCGTCTCGTTTGCCCTCGCACTGGCAATTGGCTTGCTTTCTGTCTATTTTCTTTCCCGCCAGATCATTGGCCCAATACTCGAGCTCGACCACGCGGCGCGGGACTGGAGCCAGGGTCATTTGAACACGCGAGTCTCGATTCGGACGGGGGACGAGCTCGAAGCTCTCGGCAATTCTCTCAACACAATGGTGGCTTCCTTCGCGCAAACCTTAGAGCAGCTTGCCGAAACGGACCGACGCCTGCTTCGTGAGCGCAACGGGCTGCAAGCAATCTTCGAAACGTCGCCAGTTGGGATTCTGGTGCTGGACCAAAACGGTGACGTTACCAATGTTAATCCGACCGCGGAAGCGCTGATTGGTCAGCCATTTATCAAAACTTTGCCTGCCGATCGCTGGCCGGAACACTATCAGCTATACCACCCAGACGGAACCTTATACAAGGCCTCCGAGCTTCCCAGCTTTCGAGCAATTCACGAAGGACGCGAAACGGCGGGCACGGAGATGGTCGTTCGGCGCCCGAATGGCTGGCAAGTCCACTTGCTCGTGAACAGCGCCCCGGTTCGCCAGGAAAATGGCGCGATTATCGGTAGCGTGACGATCTTTCTCGACATTACTCCTTTCGCCGAGGAAGAACGCCTACGCAGCGAGTTCGTTGAATCGGCTGCCCACGAGTTTCGCAGCCCATTGACGGTCATCAAAGGGTACGCCGAGGTAGCGATGCGAGACCCGACTATCAAGAACGCGCGAGTCGAGCGCGAGCTCAGCATGATCGTGGATGCTGCCGACCGCGCGAGTCGGTTAGCCAACGAGTTGTTGCGAGCCGCTCAGTTGCACCTGCCGCCCCTTCTCCTCCATCGCCAGACCGTCGATCTCTCTCGGTTAGTCGACCAAGCCGTCACAAATCGTAAGAGTCAGCCGGGCGGCGACAAGTATAATTTCCAGGTCAGTACCGTTCCGGTGGAAGTCGAAGGTGATGCCGCCCTCTTGAACGAGGCACTGGTGGATCTCTTGATTCAAGCGGAAACGGCGATGCCGCGGGGCGGTCCGATTGAGGTCGTCGTCTCAGCTTGGGATGGCATGTCTTCGGTACGGGTGACCGATCACGGCCCCGAGATTCCCGCGGATCGCATCGCCACCCTCTTTCAGCCTTTTACCGTTCCCAATCCAGCTCAGCCCCAGGTTAGCCAGCGTCCGACGTTACTCCTGTACCTAGCTCGCCGCATCATTGAGGAGAGCGGCGGCTGGATTCGCGCCGAAAGCACCCCCCAGGCCACGACGGTATCGATCAGCCTTCCTCGGCGCTTCCGTTCGGCGGCCGCGACCGGTCCAACTCAACTGGCCGGAGCGGACCGTTCGACCCTGCCCGCGGCTGACCCAAACTATGGAAGGGAGTGACGCCACACATGGATCATTCCGTCGATCGTGCCGACACGCAAAGTAATACCCCCACCGATCACACGGTCGGTCCAAAGAACATGCAATACGCGGTCGCGACCGGCGCCCAGGACATTCGTGACACAATTGTCATCAAGGAAGATGATTTTTTCCTACTCACCGACCTGAATGGCAACGTTCCCCGAGGAGACGTCAACGGACTGGGGCTCTATTACCAGGATACGCGATTTCTCAGCGCCTACGAGCTCGTACTTGAAGGCATTCCGCCTACCTATTTGCTCTCGACCGGCGAAATGCGCTTCGCGGAAGTCCAGGAGCTGACCAATCCGGACCTTCGACTGCCGAACGGCGTTCTCATCCCCAAGGAATCCTTGACCCTCCATCGCGAGCGAGTCATCACCGCGATGGCGGTGGACGAAGTCCTCGAGATTACCAATTTCAACGTCACGTCGGTGCCGCTCGAGCTGGTGATCTTCTTCGACGCGGACTTTAGTGACATATTTCAAGTTCGCGGCTTTTTACAGGTCTCCGAACGCGGCACTCTCCACCAACCGAGATGGGAGGAGAACCAGCTGATCTTCCAGTACGATGGCATCGACCAGATCACACGCAAGACGAAAATCGAGTTCTCGCCACCGCCGTCGGCAAAGTTGGGCGGCCAAGTCGTATACGATCTCGACCTTCCCAAACGCTCGACAATGACCTTACGGTTGCGAGTCACAATAGAGCTTTCCGACATTCCAGATCACCCCTCGTCGGCTATTCCGGAATTACCCCCGCTGATCGCCCACGGCTCGGCCGCCTATGAGACTTGGCTGCGTCAGCAGCCGCGTTTGATCAGCGATAACGGGATCTGGAACGACATCGTCGAGAGGTCTCGGCTTGACCTGCATCTCCTCCAGAGCGGATCGCACACTTTGCCCTATCCCGCCGCGGGTATCCCGTGGTTTGCAGCCCTATTCGGTCGAGACAGTCTAACCGTCGGATTTCAGAATCTTTGGGATCCCGGCCAGGCCGCGACACTCCTCCGACTGCTGGCCCGCTCGCAAGGAACGACGGTCGACCCCTGGCGTGACGAGGAGCCCGGGAAAATTCTCCACGAGCTTCGCCGCGGCGAGCTCGCCCACAGCAACGTGATTCCTTTCAATCCGTATTACGGAACGGTTGACGCGACACCATTGTTCGTGGTTCTGATGGCAGAGTATTATCGGGTCACCGGCGACGTTCTCTTGCTTCGCGAGCTGGAACCGAATTTGCGCGCCGCGTTGGACTGGATGGAGAGCGACGGCGACCCCGACCATGACGGGTTTCTCGAGTATAAGAGCCGGTCCAGCTCCGGACTCACGAATCAAGGCTGGAAAGACTCCTGGGACGCCATCATGTACAAGAATGGCGACTTGATCAAACCGCCGGTCGCCCTGGTGGAAGTACAAGCCTATGCCTACGCGGCGCGCATCGGAGCGCGTGACATCTACAACGCCATTGGGATTCCCTCGGAAGCCAGTCGACAACAGTACCTGGCGAACTGGCTAATGGACGCATTCAATCACGCCTTCTGGATGGAAGATGAAGGTTGCTATTGCATCGCTCTCGACGGCGACAAGAATCAGGCCCGGGTGATCAGCTCGAACGCCGGGCAGGCTCTCTGGTGTGGTATTGTGCCCCCCGATCGGGCCGGCCGACTGGCCAACCGCATGATGCAACCGGATATGTTCACGGGCTGGGGAATTCGCACCTTATCAACCCGTGAGGTGCGCTACAACCCGATGGGATACCACGTCGGGACGGTCTGGCCACACGATAATGCTTGGATCGCCCTTGGACTGAAACGGTACGGGGAAGAAGCGTATTTGCGATCCCTCATTTCCGGCTTTTTCGCGTCGGTTCGACAGTTTCCGGACCTACGGATTCCGGAGCTTTTCTGTGGTTACGATCGGGAGCAATACCGCGTGCCAATCCGCTATCCGGTCGCCTGCAATCCCCAGGCGTGGGCGGCTGGGGCCACCTTGCTGTTTCTGCGAGCAATGCTTGGTCTGGTTCCCAAAGCACCAGAAAACGAGCTTTGGATCGTTCGGCCGGAGCTTCCCGAATGGCTCCGCTCGGTTACCCTCGAGCGCATGCCCATTGGCAACGGCTCGGTCAGCCTGCGCTATCAGCGCCAGGAAAGCCACACGTTTACCGAGATTCTCGACATCCAGGGCCCGCTGCACGTCGTCTTCAGCCAACACTGGGACGAGTAACCGAAGCGTTTAACCTCTTTCGCGGAGAACCGTCGGTCAGTATAATCGGGGGAAACGAGGAAATCCTCGAATCGCTGGACGGTTAATCGTGGGCGGATCATCGGCTGACCCATTACCACTCGTCTTTCTTGACCTTGAAACGACCGGGTTGAATCCTGGCCCAGGTTCCTGGCACGATCGTATTTGTGAGATCGCCGCGCTCCGGTTCACCGGGTCGGATGAGTGCGATCGGCTTGTCACGCTCATCAATCCTCAGCGGCCAATCCCTCCTGATGCAACCGCGATCCACCAAATTACCGACGACATGATCCGGGAGGCGCCCACGTTTCTCCAGGTCATCCCGGAGTTACGTCGGGTCGTCGCGGATGCAACACTGGTCATTCACAACGCGCCGTTCGATTTGGGCTTTCTGCGCGCCGAGTTCCAGCGCCACGGTGACGCCTGGCAGGAACGCCCGGTTGTCGACACATTGATCCTCGCCCGGCGTCAGCTCCCGACTTCGCGTCACAGTTTGCCGGGGCTTGCCCGCGCTCTTGGCATCCAGCCCGGCGGACACCGCGCTCTCGGTGACGTTCTCACCATGAAGGCCGTGTATGAGCACCTAAAGAATCAGGAGGACTATCGTGCGCGCCGTTCAGTTTCTTGGCGACCGTCAAGCTATCGTTCGGAATAAGCCCGATCCGCATCCGGGGCCTGACCAAGTCGTTTTGAAGATGCGCGCCGTGGCGATTTGCGGCAGCGATCTGCACCGCTATCGTACCCCGATTGGCAGCCAACCTCCCAGCGACCTCGTGCCCGGGCACGAGCCGTGTGGTGAAGTCCTCGAGATCGGACCGAACGTCCAGGGGTTGAAAATTGGGGACCGCGTGCTCGTCTACCATCGCGTTGGTTGCGGATCTTGCGTCGAATGTCGGACCGGACAAGCCAACATCTGCCAGAACGGGCAGCGCTCGTACAGTGGGTTCTTCGACGGCGCGGACGCCGAATTGATGCTCGCCTTCGCTCGGAATTGTTATCCGATTCCGAACAATATGTCTTGGGACGATGCGGTCGTCATCTCGTGCCAGGCCGGCACGGCCTATGCCCCGCTCCGTCGCCTCGGGGCGAGCGGACGCGACAGTATCGCGATTACCGGCCTCGGTCCGGTCGGATTGTGCGTCCTACTCCTTGGCCAGGCGATGGGCGCTCGGATGATCGGGATCGATCCGGTGGCCGAACGTCGAGTGATCGCGGAACGCTTGGGCGCAAACGCTACCTTCGATTCCAACGACCCTCACCTGGCCGAAGCGGTTTCCGAAATCACCAGGGGAGGCGCGAACGCGCTGGTCGAAACGTCGGGTCGACCAGCGGCGCACGCTCTGATTCCGGACCTCTTGCGCGTCGGCGGGAGCGCAGCCGTGGTCGGCCTCGGTTCCTCGGAGCCGAGTCTGAATCCAATCAGCATGTTCAAGAAGCAATTATCTCTTTTTGCCTCGAACCTCTATCCGGAATGGATGCTCCCGGAGATTTTCGACTTTGTCCAGGGCCACCACGTCCCACTTTCGAACATCATCACCCACCGGGCGCACCTCGAACAGGCGCCTGAGATGTTCCGCCTTGCCGACTCGGCAACGGCTGGGAAGATCATTTTCAGGTTTGAATAACAGGAGTCACGATGCCTTCAATCATCCCGGTCGCCCCAACGGCTTTGAGCACCTGCGTGGCCGGTATCTTTCGCGGTCACGGACTACCCGACGATCACGCGGCGGTGGTAGCCGATTCGCTCGTCGCAGCGGATCTTCGCGGTGTGTCGTCACACGGGGTCATGCGTGTTCCTAGCTACGTCAGTGGTCTGAAAGACGGCTCGATCAACGCCAAACCCAACCTGAGCTTGATCGCGGATACCGGCGCCCGCGCGGTCGTCGACGGCGAAGATGGAATGGGACAGGTTGCCGCCGATCGCGCAATGCGTCTGAGCATCGCGCGCGCCAGCGAGTTTGGCATCGGAGTAGTCGCCTTGCGACGCAGCCGCCATTGCGGTGCGATGGCATATTGGGCGATTCAAGCGTTAGAAAGTGACGCTATCGGCTTCGCGACGACGAATGCCGGTATGAACATGGCGCCGACCGGCGGCCGTGACAAAATCGTCGGCAACAATCCATTCGCGATGGCTGTGCCGACCACGCGTCCCTGGCCAATGGTGTTGGACATGGCCACGAGTATCGTCGCCGGAGGCAAGCTGGACATGGCGGCGATTCGCGGCCAAAAGATTCCGCTCGATTGGGCGACCGATCTCGATGGCCAACCGACCGACGACCCGGTCGTTGCCCGAAAAGGCATCCTCGTACCCGTGGGCGGCCCGAAGGGATACGGCATGGCAATCATGCTCGACGTCCTCGCCGGCGTGCTCAGCGGCGGTCGCTTCGGAGGGAACCTCGGTGAGCCGGGGAGCGGTCAGTTTTTTATGGCAATCCAAATCGAAGGCTTTATGCCGGTTACCGAATTCAAACAACGTATGGACGCACTGATCGATCAGATTCACCAGTCCCAGCTTGCGCCCGGCGCCAGCCGAATCTACGTTCCGGGCGAAATTGAGTACGAAACGTCTCAAAAGCGTCACCGTGAGGGCATTCCGCTGGAAGAGCCGATCGTTGAGTCATTGAATCGACTGGCTGGCGCGGTCGGGGCGCCAACGCTTACCTAGCCGAAATTCCTGATTAGCAATGACACGGCATCGGGCACGGAGGAACGTTCCTCCGCGCCCGATGCCGTGTCACTCTTGAACCAGACTTCCATAAAACGCATTGATTGCGCGGTCTCGCCATCGATTGTCCTGTCCCCAGCGATTGGTGAGAAACACCAGAACGAGCTGGTTAACCGGGTCGATCAGCAGTCGGGTACCGGTCGCCCCGCCGTGGCCGTAGCTGCCGACTGGAACGAACTCAGATAGATTCGGACCGACGATCGCAAAGCCCAGGCCCCGGTAGACAGAATTCGGCAATGCCCCTTTTGTCGGATCGACGCCGGCGTATTGAATCCGCGTCGCCGCCGCGACGGTCCCCGGGCTCAACACCTGCCGAGAGTCGCGGCGCCCACCGTTGAGATAGGTTTGCCCGAAACGCGTCAAGTCGCCGGTGGTGCTCCAAAGACCACCCGACGGCGTCATCGATGCTTCGAATACGTCCAGCGGGTAAGGTAGGTCCAGGGCGGCTACGGTTCGGGCACGCTGGGACATATCGGGCGCAAATGTCGTGTCAACCATGCCAATCGGGTCGAGCACTTCTCGCTGCAAGTACTCCGGGTATGGTTGCTGGGCAAGTCGCTCAATGAGGACAGCCATGACCCGGAATGCCGCGTTGCAATACGTGTAGGCTGTCCCAGGTGGAAAGTTCAAAAACGTATCGCGAACGGCCACCGCATCCAGGGCCGGAATTTCCGCAAGGCGGTGCCGAAATGGTTCGTATTCAGCACGATTGCGGGTGATATTCCCCTGGTCAAGCCCCGAGGTATGGGTTAGCAAGTGCCACAGGGTCACGTTTTGCTTGCCATTAACCCCGAACTCGGGCCAGTGATTGACGACCGGTTCGTGGAGCACAAGCGCTCCGCGCTCGACCAGGCGCAATACCCCGGTCGCAAAGATTGGCTTCGTGATCGACGCGATCAGGAAAAGCGAGTCCGCCGATACCGGCAGGGCAGGCGACGGACCGCCAATCGACGCCTGGCGAATCACTTCTTGAGCATTTGCGACCGATAAGACCGCCGACGGCAAGTTCTCCTGGGCAACCGACTCGGCAAGTACGTTCCACGCCGCGTCAAAGGCGCGAGAGATCGCCGCGCTACTCACCATGCTCACGCTCTTTTCCTCCATCGCTGGCATTGTCGTGGGTTGTCTACCGCGGTGGAGTATAGCAGAGAGCATTCAACAAAACCCGAGGAACCGAAGCCAGAGCGCTCGATTTCTCGGGTTTTGCGCTTGCCTCTTAGGCCGCCTGCTGCTTCTTTTCCTCGCCGCGAACCGATTCGAGCAGACCAGCGCCTGCGCTGAATGTTGGGCGCTTGCTCGCTGGAATCCGCATTGGTTCGCCGGTGCGTGGATTTCGACCTGCCCGCTCGCTCGTCTGAGTGACTTTGAAGGTGCCAAAGCCGGTGATCCGGACTTCTTCCCCATCTTTCAAGGCGCTGGTGATCGTCGAAAAGATGTCGTTCACCACCTTGGTACTCTGATTTATCGACAGGCCGGTGTCTTTGCTAATGCGCTGAATTAGGTCGCTTTTTGTCATGTGCTCGTACCTCGAAGTCAGGCATCTCTCGTTTCGCGAGCTTCCGATCGCGCCCAAGCTAGTTGGCGCTATTCGGAGTAATTGCTCACCTGCACGCCGCGTGCCATGTTATCCCCGATCGCCGCTTCCGGAGCAGCGCCGGCCGAGGCCCCTATGCGCCACGAAAGGTAAGTGATTGGTCCTTCGTTGTACCATCGGAGTCTGATTCGTTTCGGTCGGCCAGATCCCCTACCAAGCCGTGCATCACGAAGTCGGTCATCTGTTTTGCCAGCACATCAACCTGGTCGTACATCTCGTTCGTCAACAAGCGTTCAATTGCGAAGGTCAAAAGATGAAGGACCAACTGTGCCGCGAACTCAGGCGAGATGTCTCGAATCTCGCGACGCTCGACCGCAAGGCAGATTCGCGCGGCAAAGCGGTCACCGAGGACGTCCTCGGCCTGCCGAAAGCCGGGCGCCGCGCCGAGCGTTGCCGCGTTCGCTTCTTGCACGCAGACGCTGGCCAAACGCGGATATTGCGCGCAACTGGACAACGCCCGCTCAAATAGGTGAAGCAGATCCTCCTGCAATGGGCTCAGCTCTTGTGCATTGGGATCGCCAAGGGCCGACGTAAGCCGCTCGGTAAACCACCCTAATAACGCTTGGAAAATCTCAAACTTGCTACGAAAGTACAGATAAACCGTGCCGTGAGCAATTCCAGCTTCCCGCGCGATATCCGAAATCGTGGCCTGGTTGTAACCACGCTCACCAAAGACGGTAACCGCGGCACGCAAAATTTGGGCACGGCGATCATGCGTGTTCGAAACTCTCGGCATACCTTTTCCTTCAGGACCAATGCATTATTATAAGTCTAATTGTTATGTCCAATCAGTTGTCGGAAATCAACCGCCGTGAATCGTACCATTGGTTCGCACCATGGTCAATCAATTGATCGACGGAGTAGGTAAGCAAGACCATCGGGCGAATCTGATACAATTCAGAAGGAGTAGCAATCAGGAGGCAGCGTGCGCATCGTCGTCTACAGCCACGAACGCTGAAGCGCCTGCCGAGTGGTGAAAGAGTTTCTTTCCCAATGTCACGTCGCCTTCACAGTCCGGGATCTCAACCTCGATTCTGAAGCGCGCGCCGAATTTGTCGCCAGTGGTTACCCGCTCCCTCCGGTCACCGTGATCGACGGCCAGGCGGTCGTTGGCTTTGATCCGGAAGCATTGCTGGAACTGCTTGGAGCCACTGGCGACCGGGAGACAGGGTCACCCTCAACGCTTCGCTCCGCTGAAGAGTGAGCGTGGCCGCCCCACGAAAAGTAATCGATGACGCACCCAGGCGAGGAGAAGAAGCCGGTGGGATTGCCCGAAATGACCGTCGATATGGACGGCGTGTTATGTCGCCCCTTTCTTGGCGTGAACTTCGTGATTAGCCGGGACGTCCAGCACCCACCAGACGTTCAGCGGGTGCGACAAACCAGCGCAATTCCGCGCTCGGTTCGCTGGTTAGATTCGAAACTCGGCCAGGGCGTCCGGTATGGCTGGCGTTTACCGATGCCGCAGGTCGCCGACGGGTTAGCCGCCCTGGCGGACGTACGACGGTTAATCCTTTTGACCGGCCGACCGGAGTCGGCGCGCACAACGACCGAGCAGTGGCTGATTCGCCACAGTCTCCGCGACTATTTCTCGGAAATCGTTCTCAATGACCGTGGCCTCTCGAACGCTGCGTTCAAGCTTTTGAAAACGCGCGAGCGGGGTATTATGCAGCACGTCGACGACGACGGTCGGGTCGCATACTTTCTGGCCAAGGACGCGCCCCGAACGGTATTCCTGATCGCGTGGCCGAAGAACGACGGACTTCCCTATCCACCAACGGTCCATCGAGTCAACAACCTACGCGAAGCGGCCAAAAAGCTCCGGCAATTGTCGCCGCCACTCATCGAAACCGGGTAAGCGAGCTTTTCGTATCAGGAACTATATTCGAAGGGCCACCAGGGCTGAGGTCCATCGCTGCCCGAATTGGCCGCGCCAGCGTTGTTCAAGCCACCCGAATTCGGGGAGGTGCCGGCGTTTCCCGAGCCGCCTGGATTGGCCGCCGCGGGTTCCGCGGTACCCTCCTTCGTATTTGACGCCTCGGTCACCAGGCGGAGACTACCCGTCTTCTCTTCGACCGTTGCTTTACACCACGGACAAGTGTCTCGCTCGGCCTCCGAGTCGACAATAAAGTTCCGGTCGCACGCAGGACAATTCCAAGACTTTATCGGCACGAGGGGGTTCCTCCGGTCCGGATCGGTCAGCCCGGTCACGTCACGCCCCGACCCACCAGCTAATCCTTTCAAAGTTGCGACGCATTTCCGGTGCCAGGGAAAGGCGAGCCGGGAGGACGGAGCGCGAGTCTGCATCAATGCACGCTGGACAAGTCCCGTTGGACGTCAACGTACTGAATCTCCGGGGTGTCGGCTTTGCTCAGGGTGAGACGAGTAATCGAACCCTTTTCCGGTGCTTCGGGTCCGCGCAGCGCATCAATCGTGAAGGGTCGCCCTTCTAACCCAGCACGCAAGATCGCAATTGGCGCGGCGTGACTCACACAGACAACCTCGGCGCCGCGATGGCGCACGAACGCCGCATCGACGAACCGACGCATCCGGCGGAAGACATCTGCCATCGTTTCGTCAGTCGGATCTCGCGGCTGATCAAACATGTTGACCGATGAAGGCACATCTTTGGCCAGCAGTCCCTGGTAACCGGTGCGCACTTCGATCAGACGAAGCGACCGACGTATTGAAACAGCAGTGTGAAAGACGCCAATCGCACGCCCAGTCTGAATCGCACGCAGCAAAGGGCTGGAGTAGATTTCGACAATTGGTCGATCGGCAAGGTACTGTCCAACCTGCTCGGCCTGAGCGCGCCCCAACGCGCTCAGGCCAAAACCGTTCAGTCTGCCGTAGATCAGATTGGCCGGGTTCTCGACGTCGCAGTGACGAACCAGATAGAGAATCGTCTCGCTCAAGACGCGCTCAACTGGTTGCCGCGGCCCGGCGCAGCGCGTTGACGACTTTTTCTGGCGTGATCGGCAGATCCGGGAAATCGCAACCCGTCGCGTCACGCACCGCGTTGGCCAGAGCGGCCGGTCCCGGGACAATCGGCGGCTCGCCCGCGCCCTTCGCGCCAAATGGGCCGTACGGGCTTGGCACCTCGACGATCACCGTTTCGATGTTTGGCAGATCGATCGCCGTCATCGTCCGGTAGTCAAGCAGCGAGGCATTCAGCAGACGCCCGTCCGGACTGTATACCAGTTGCTCGCTTAGTGCGATGCCGATTCCTTGGGCACTCCCGCCCTGCATTTGGCCCTCGACTAAGGTGGGGTTAATCGCGCGGCCAACGTCCTGAAAGCTAACGTAGCGCAGGATTGTGACGTTACCCGTGCCCGGATCGACCTCGACTTCCGCGAGCTGTCCGGCGAATCCAGGCGACTGTTGGGTTACCGTGGTCGTGCCGCGACCGAGAACCGGCGTATGTTTACTCCCAATCGCGGTACTGACCTGACCGATCTTACTCAGACTAATCGATCTCTCCGCGGCTCCCTTCACGCTTACTTTACCGTTACGGATTTCCAGGTCGACCGGCGCCGCTTCCAGCTCGCGTGAAGCGATCTCCAAAATCTGTTCGCGGGCGTCGGCGGCCGCGGCCTTGACCGCGTTGCCAATCGTGTAAATCACTTTGCTACCGGCGCTCGTGCCGGCAAACGGCGCGCTATCGGTGTTCGCGGTAGTAATCGCCACCTGGTCGGCGGCGACACCGATCTCTTCGGCCGCGATTTGACGAAAGGCGGTGTGGGTGCCGGTTAGATCGACCGCCCCGGTGACGATCATCAGCGATCCGTCGCGATCCATTCGCACCGTCGCGCTCGCCGGTTGGAGACCACCCATCCAACCGCCCACCGCGAACCCAACTCCTCGATTCGGAGCCTGCTTCCGTTCAAGCCACGCCGGATGGCACGCGATCGCGTCCAGGACTTGCCGCATTCCGTTGAATGGCCACGGGTGACCATTTGGCATAAGATCGCCGGTCGCGATGCAGTGCCGGAGCCGAAGCTCCATGCGATCGATTCCCAGAGCGCTGGCGAGAGCATCCATCTGCGACTCGATCACGAATGTTCCGTGGGGAGCGCCGGGAGCGCGGTAAGCGGCCTGGCTTGCCTTGTGGGTTAGGACCTCAAAACCGTCGACCTCGAGCGCCGGGAATTTGTAAAGACCGGCGGCAAGGAGACAAACGTTATTCAGCGGCCCTCCTGGGAAGCAGCCAACGTCCATGACCACCCGCGCTTTCAGGGCCGTCAAAGAGCCATCGCGCTTCGCGCCGGTCTTTAGCTCGACGATGGTCTCCGGCGCCGGAGTCGCCGCGATCAACTCTTCACTCCGCGAGAGGACCAGCTTCACCGGTCGACGTGTCTTCTGGGCGAGCAAGGCAGTGATCGGCTCGATGATCGGCTGGATTTTCGCGCCAAAGCCGCCACCGATCTCCTCGGCGATTACCGTGACCCGGCTCTCCGGAATGTGAAGGATCGACGCCAGCTCGGCCCGCAGCGCGAATATCCCCTGGCACGAGGCGTGAACGGTCAAGTGGCCTTGATGATCCCAGCTCGCCAAAGCGGCACGTGGCTCCATGTAGCTTTGGTGAACGTGCGGGATATGGTAGGTCTGCTCGATGATCACGTCGGAATCCTGGAAGCCTCGCGCGACGTCTCCTCGCGCGAAGTGGATCCGGGTCGATACGTTCGTCGGCTTATTACTCGTCGGCTTGACTTCATTCGTGGCCACCGTCGCGTGCGCCTGGGCTTCGCTGTCATCATTTTCGACCAGTCGCTGCCGAACCTGGGGTGCGCCATCCTGCATCGCTTCTAATGGATCGATCGCCGCGGGCAGGATCTCGTACTCGACCTCGATAAGGTCTAACGCTTCTTCCGCCGTATGCACGTCGTCGGCGGCAACGGCCGCCACCGGTTGTCCCTGGAAACGCACCCGCCCTTTCGCCAGAACCGCATGCGCCCGGCTCGCGGGCTCGTCATCGACATGGTCGAGATCCGCCGCGGTAAGAACGCAGCGAACTCCCGGCAGAGCGCGCGCCTTTTCGACGTCGATCGAGCGAATCTTGGCGTGGGCGTGCGGACTCCGGAGCATCTTACCGTACAGCATTCCCGCGACTTTCAGATCAGCGACGTAGGTTGCCCGGCCGGTCACTTTGCCTACGCCCTCGGCACGGTCCACTCGTTGGCCAATCGCGAGTGTGTCGGTCATGCCTTCACCTCCTGGACGACGTCCTGAATCGCTTCGATCCACTTGGTATAGCCCGTACAGCGACAGAGATTACCGGCCATGGCCCAGCGAATCTCGGCCTCGGTCGGGTTCGGATTCTCATTCAACAGCGCGCGCGCCATGACGACTGCCCCCGGAATGCAAAAGCCACATTGGAGGGCCCCGCGGCGAACGAAGGCCTGCTGAATCGGATCGAGTCCGTCGTCGGACTCTAGCCCTTCAACGGTCGTCACCTGATGACCATCGGCCTGAAGTCCGACCACGAGGCAGGAAGTGACGGGCTTACCGTCTAGCAAGACCGTGCAGCAGCCGCAATCACCGGTCCCGCAGCCCTCCTTGGCACCGGTCAAGCCAATCTCGTCGCGCAGTACTTCCAACAGAGTTTGGTAGGGTTGGACCAGAATTTCCCGGTCTTCGCCGTTTACCGTAAGGTGAAGGATCTGCTTGCTCATCGTCAGGCTTCCTCTCCCTGGGCTTGCGCCCAGGCCGTGGTAAGGGTGCGCTTGGCTAGCTCGGCGACGAGGTGGCGGCGAAATTCGGCCGACCCACGCACGTCGCTGATCGGGCGGGCGTCCTCCGCCGCCGTCTCGGCAGCTCTTGTAATCAGTTCCGTCGACAGCCGCTGGCCAACCAACACCGATTCGGCCTTGACGGACCGGATCGGCGTTGGAGCAACCGCCCCCAGCGCGATGCGAGCCGCGGTGCAGTAACCGTCGTCAAGGGTCACAGCCGACCCCACCCCCACGACCGCGATGTCCATCTCTTTACGAGGAGTGTGACGGAGATAGCTGCCTCCCGATCGTCGCGGCGCCCGCGGAATCAGCACCCCTAACAGCACTTCATCTGGACCGAGAACAGTGCGGCGTGGGCCCAGGAAAAAATCGTCAAGCGAAACGCTCCGACGGCCGGCCGGCCCAAGAATCTCGGCCCGCGCTCCCGCCACGATCAATGGCGGCGATACGTCCGCCGACGGCGCAGCGTTGCAAAGATTTCCTCCCAACGTCGCCAAATTGCGAATCTGAATCGAGCCTACGAGCTTCGCACCGTCGACGAGGATCGGCGACCGTTCCGCCAAAACCGGAGAAAGTTGAATGGTGCGCAGGCGCACCATTGAGCCGACGAATACGCCCTCACCCGAGCGATCTTCAATCTGGGCAAGCTCGCCGACTCGACTCAAGTCGACAACGTAGGCGGGCTTCATGACCCGGGCCTTGATCTGAAGGAGAAGATCGGTACCCCCGGCGAGAAGCTTACCACCCGGTCCCCGATTCTGAAGTTCGGCGACCGCCTCGGCCGCCGTTTGGGGCGCGATGAAGTCGAACTTGTACAAAGCGCATTACCTCTTTGTCAAATCAAAAGACAAGCCTCTGGGCGTGGCGATTATAGCAGGCAAGATGAACTCACGCACCAATATAATGTTTCTAGATACCAGGTATAATAGAGAACGATTGTTAGAAACAAGGTAGGGCTACCGCGCGTGGCACGTATCCTGGTTGTCGAAGATGAGCTTAGCCTGCGCAGCACCATCGCCTACAGTTTGCGTCGCGATGGGCACGAAGTTCTCACCGCCGCTGACGGAGAACAGGCGTTGGCAGCGTGGGCGTCGGGACCAAGCGATCTCGTTTTACTTGATCTGATGCTGCCAAAGATCGACGGGCTCGAGGTCTGCCGACGACTACGCCAGTCGAGCAGCGTCCCGATTGTCATGCTCACGGCGCGTACTGACGAGATCGACCGAGTAGTCGGCTTGGAAATTGGCGCCGACGACTACGTGACAAAGCCGTTCAGTATGCGCGAGCTCATGGCGCGAGTCAAAGCGGTTCTGCGGCGGCGCGATCTCTTACGCGAGGAGATCGATCGCTCGAGCCGCCACGGCGAAACGATCATCGAAATTGGCGGCTTGCGGATCGACCCATCACGGCGGCGCGTCAACCAGGGCGACGAGGAGATTGCTCTGAAGCCGAAAGAGTTCGACTTGCTCTTGTTCCTGGTTCGTCACCCGGATCAGGTTTTTTCGGCCGAGCAGCTCATCGAAAACGTCTGGGGATACGCCGCGATGGGTGATACACGGACCGTACCAGTTCACATTCGATCGCTTCGAGAAAAGCTGGAGGATGATCCCTCGAATCCTCGGCTGATCGAAACGGTTCGGGGCGCCGGCTACCGGTACGCCGGCTGACTCGGTGTTTACCCAGCACCGCTGGCGAATCGCCGCGGGCAACCTCGTCCTGATCGTACTGGCCTTCACCGCCTTCGTAATCTATGTCTCCGCCCGAACATCGGTCAATCACACGCCGGACCCGAACCTCGTGGCGGATTTCATCGTCTTCCTGGCCGTG
This sequence comes from Chloroflexota bacterium, assembly GCA_035534155.1. Classification (GTDB taxonomy): domain Bacteria; phylum Chloroflexota; class UBA6077; order FW602-bin22; family CADDYW01; genus JAJPIK01. Next base: position 19,641 of record DATLSK010000081.1, read on the forward strand.
GACGCACTGATCACGGGCGTCTTGAGCTACGGACTCACGATGTTGCTCACTCGCGGCATGGCGCGGCCGATCGTTCGGTACACAACGATCGTCCAACAGATCGGAAACGGCAACCTGGAAATCGATATTCCGGTCGAGTCCGCCGACGAAGTGGGTCAGTTAGGGATCGCGCTGAAAGCCATGGCGCGGGCATTGGATCAAAGACTGAGCACGCTGGAGAGCCAACGAGCCGAGGTTAGCGCAATCCTTGCCAGCATGGCCGACGGCGTGATCATCGTTAACGACGGAGAGCGCGTGTCGTCCCTGAATCGGGCCGCGGCGCGAATGCTCGATATCTCGGCGGACTTCGCAATCGGCAAGACGGTGACCGAGATCATTCGTCGACACGAGCTTATCAGCTTGCTTACTGGCCACGCCACTTCAGACGGCCCCCTGGTGATCGAAGTTGGGCCAGATCGGCGTCAGGTTCAGGTCGTGATCACGCCAGTAATCGTGGGGCGGCACACCCGACAAATCGTCGTCTTTCAAGACGTCACCGCTTTGCGCCGTGCCGAAGCGATTCGTCGGGACTTTGTCGCGAACGTTAGCCACGAACTGCGCACACCTCTCGCTTCTTTACGGGCTCTCGTCGAAACGCTCGAGGACGGTGCCCTCGAAGAACCGGCCGCCGCCCGCGAATTTCTCACCCGTATGCATGCCGAAGTCGATGGGCTGACCCAGATGGTCACCGAGCTACTCGAGCTGGCCCGGATCGAATCCGGTCGAGTGGAGATGCGCTTTGAAGAGGCCGATCTCGTCGAAGTCGTGCGAGAAGCCGCGGAAAGGCTCCGGCCCCAGGCCGAACGGCAAGGGATTTCCCTGGCGATCTCGCCGGGGCGTGATTCGATCCTCGTCGTCGTTGACATTGGCCGTCTTCACCAAGTAGTGGTCAACCTCGTCCACAACGCGATCAAGTTTACTCCGCCCGGTGGACACGTCTGGGTAAGCGTCGAACGGCGCGGAACCTACGCGGCAGTGATCATTGCTGACGACGGACAGGGAGTTTCAGCCGAGGATCTTCCCCGTTTGTTCGAGCGTTTTTACAAGGTCGACCGCTCGCGAGCGACCCTCGGCACCGGACTTGGCCTGGCGATTGTCAAACATCTGGTCCAAGCCCACGGGGGTCAGGTTTGGGCAACCTCTCCTGGTCAAGATGAAGGCGCAACCTTTACGGCGCTCTTACCACTCGCCGGCCCGGTCGCGCCGCGCGATCCACGGCTTCACGCCCCGTCTCCACGCTTGTTAAACAATTCTTAAACTCCTGTTCAAGTCGCGTTTACCTGCCTCCGAGACAATTGCACTAGCATTGACACACCAGAAGGTGGGGCAGTGGCGACTATCCCCTCGGTTCGAGAGTTGCGGGTGCGGTTGCTCCAAGCCCCAACTGGCAAGCGGGCCGACCCATCACTCGCGAACGTTGTAAAACTGTGCGCGATTGGCGTCCTGATTCTCGTTGTCGCGATCGCGTTGTCGATGGCCATCGACGCGCGTCCGTCCCTGGCTCGCTTTGGCTTAGGCTTCCTCATCAGCCAGCAGTGGAACCCGGTTACCGATCAATTCGGCGCGCTTCCGTTCATTTACGGTACCGTCGTATCGTCACTATTGGCGCTCATTATCGGTGCGCCCATTGCCCTGGGTACCGCTATCGCCTTGACTGATCTGTTACCGCGTTCGGTTCGCGGCACGCTGGCGGCGCTTGTTGAGCTACTCGCGGCGATCCCAAGCGTCGTTTACGGTCTCTGGGGTATCTTCGTGATGACGCCGATCCTGCGATCGACCGTTGAGCCAGCCCTGAGGGACAGCCTGGGTCAGGTGCCGCTGATTGGTATTCTTTTTAGCGGCCCGGCCTATGGCGTTGGCATGCTGGCCGGTGGCTTGATTATGGCGATTATGATCGTGCCAACGATCGCCGCGATTAGCCGAGACGTGATCAATGCGGTGCCGGTCGCGCAACGAGAGGGGATGTTAGCCCTGGGCGCGACACGCTGGGAAATGATCTGGCACGGGGTATTGCCATCAGCTCGATCCGGTATCCTCGGCGGCGTCACCCTCGGACTCGGTCGTGCTTTAGGGGAAACGATGGCGGTGACCATGTTAATCGGCAACCGCCCGGCCATTTCGGCATCCTTATTTGCCCCGAGCTACACCATGGCATCGGTCATCGCCAACGAGTTTACCGAGGCAACGTCGGATTTCCACGTCGCGGCGCTGATTGAGATTGGCCTGGTTTTGCTCGGTGTCACCGTCGTCGTCAACGCCTGCGCTCAACTGCTCATTTGGCGGATGAGCGGCGGCGCTCCGCGGACAACGGTCCTGTGAGCCAGCTGAGTCCGCCACTGACCATCGCGTGGCGGCGCAAAGTGACGAATGCGTTCATGCTCGGCCTGTGCGTGTTGGCCGTCGCGGTTGCCTTGATCGTATTAGTCGCCATTCTCGGCTATATTGTTTCTCAGGGTGGCCGTGCTCTCAACGTCGATTTCTTCACCCAATTGCCCAAGCCGGTCGGTGAGACTGGCGGCGGCATGGCAAACGCAATCGTCGGCAGTTTAGTCTTGATTGCGATCGCCGGGGTGATTGGGCTCCCAATTGGAGTCGGAGCCGGTGTTTACCTGGCCGAGTATGGCCGTGGTCGACTGGCAACGGTCGTTCGTTTTATGGCCGACGTGCTGACGGGCGTTCCTTCAATCGCCATCGGTCTTTTTGCCTACGCGCTGTTCGTCGTCCCGTTCAAAAGCTTCTCCGCCTTTGCCGGCGGTTTCGCCCTGGCAATCATCATGATTCCGGTCATCACACGGACGACCGAGGAAATGGTGCGACTCGTGCCCACCTCGCTGCGCGAAGGTGCCCTGGCCCTTGGCATTCCACGCTGGAAGATGGTTTTGCGCATCGTCCTGCCAACGGCACTCAGCGGCATCGTCACCGGTGCCCTCCTGGCGGTCGCCCGGGTGGCCGGCGAGACGGCCCCGCTCCTGTTCACGGCTTTCGGAAATCAGTTCTTTTGGCAAGGCGGTCTGCGCGAGCCAATCGCCGCTCTCCCGCTGCAAATCTTCACCTACGCGATTTCGCCATATAACGATTGGCATCAACAAGCCTGGGCAGGATCGCTCGTTCTTGTCGCGATTGTTTTGATCTTAAGCCTGGGGGCTCGCGTTCTCGTCAAGAGACCGAGCTAGGGAGACAGCGATGTTTTCAGGGCGCCCGTCCGTTTCGCCATCGGCTGAGCCCGCGGTTGTCGTTGAGAGCCGCCCAACGAGCTCGCTCGAAGCGCATCGGATTTCCGCGTGGTACGGTGAACGCCAAGCAATTCGAGAGGTGAGCCTCACCTGCCCGGCCGGCCAGGTCACCGCGATTATTGGTCCGTCAGGTTGCGGCAAATCGACTTTTATTCGTTGTCTCAATCGCATGCATGAGACGTTGCCGAACACCCGGGTCGAGGGACAGGTTCTGCTCGACGGTACGGACATCTTTGGCCCCAAGATCGATCCGGTCCTCGTTCGTCGACGGATTGGCATGGTATTCCAGCGACCGAATCCGTTTCCGACCATGTCGATATTTGAGAACGTCGCGGCCGGACTTCGTCTCAACGGTGTCAGCCCCGGCAAGTCACTCCCTGATTTGGTCTGGCAGGCTCTGAATCGGGTTGGCCTGTGGGACGAAGTCAAAGACAAGCTTCGCCTGCCCGGCACGTCGCTCTCTGGTGGGCAGCAACAGCGGCTGTGCATTGCCCGAGCCTTGGCGATTGCTCCAGAAGTCCTCCTGCTGGACGAGCCAACCGGAGCGCTCGATCCGGTGGCAACTCTGAAAATCGAAGAGTTGCTCGGCGAGTTGAAAAATGATTATACTATCGTCATTGTCACGCACAATATGCAACAAGCCGCGCGTATTTCGGACATCACGGCGTTCATGCTCGCGGACGCTAGTCACGTTGGAACCCTCGTGGAGGTTGGTCCCACGCGCCAGATATTCACCAATCCGCGTGATCGGCGAACGGAAGAGTACATTACCGGTCGGTTTGGCTGATAGAGGCTAGAAAGGGGCGCTTGTGCCGGTCAGAGAGACCTTCGATCGAGACCTGCGGCACCTCCAGGACGATATGTTGTTTCTCGCAAGTCTGGTTGACCAGGCCGTGAGCGGCGCCATGGACGCGCTTCGTTACCTGGATCAAACGAAGGCTCGCCAGATCATTCTCCGGGACGCTGAAATCAACACCAAACGCTTCGCGATCGAAGAGCAGGCGGTCACCTTACTCGCAACCCAGCAACCGGCGGCCGGTGATCTCCGCACCATTCTCGCGGTGCTGACGATTACCGGCGAGCTTGAACGCATGGGAGATTACGCGGCGGGAACCGCGCGGATCGTCGTGATGCACGGCGATCAAGAATTGCTCAAGCCACTGGTCGATTTGCCGCGGATGGCAGACTTGGCGCGGAGCATGCTTCGTCGCGCGATCGACGCCTACGTCAATCGCGACGCCACGCTCGCCAAGACAGTCGCTTCCGAAGACGATCTCGTCGACACCTTGCACGATCAAGTCTATCGAGAGCTACTCACTTATATGATTCAAGATCCGCGAACGATCGACCGTGCCACGTGGCTTATGTGGGTCGCCCACAATGTCGAACGGATTGCCGACCGCGTCACGAACATTTGTGAGCGCGTGATTTTCCTGGTGAGCGGTCGAATCGAAGAAATGAATACCAAGGCTGACTGAGTCTCGGATCACCCTGGTCGACAATCCGCCTGAGCACCGGGTCACCGGGCGCCCAATGGACCGCGACGGCGGCAAAGTTGATCGTCAGGGCGTTCCCGCGCCACGATCGATCGCGGCGAAAAGGCGCTCGACGTCATCGCTCGAATTGTAGACGTGCGACGAAATCCGAACACGCCCTTCGCTGCCCCAAACCAGGACCCCCTCATCGGCAAGGCACGCCGCGAGCGGCGCCGCGTCAGAGACCGCGCAGCAGACGTTCCCGGCCCGCTGGTTCGGGGGTTCTGGAGTCATCATCGTCCAGCCTCGCCGGGCCAGCCCCTCCCAAATCAGGCCGGACAGCCCGATCGCGTGTTGCTCGACCGCGGCGGCCGATAGCGTCGCTAACCGTTCGAGCGCATCATTCAATACGTAAACGCTCGGGAAGCTCGGATTACCGATTTCAAAGCGGTCGGCATTCGGACGAAGCGCGACCTGAGTCGGATTCGCGACTCCACCGCGCTCCGACACGGAGTGCCAACCGAGGCTGGCCGGCTCCAACTCCGGAACGCGCGATCGATTCCAAACAAATATCCCAACCCCGTGCACCCCCAGCAGCCACTTGTAGCAGCTCGACACCAGGAAATCGCAGAGGTTCGCGTCGACCGGAACAACACCCAAGGCATGGGTCGCGTCGACGAGCAAGCGCGCCCCCACTTGCCAGGCCACGTCGGCGGTGGCCGCGATGTTTAGCCGTTGCCCGGTCAAATAGCTGACCTGGCTCACCGCGACAAGCCGAGTTCGTCGGTCCACCGTGGCCCGCAAATCGTCAAGCCGCAACACCCAGTCCCGCGTTGGCACGACCCGAATCTCGACTCCACGCCCGGCCAATCGCGTCCAGGGGTAAATCAGCGACGGATACTCGACGTCCGCCAGCACGACGTTATCGCCCGGGTGCCAGTCCATCGCTTGCGAGACAACGTTCACTCCTTCCGAAGAATGGCCGAGCAGGGCAATGTCACTCGCGGGACGGTCAACCATCCAGGAAAGGTTCGAACGGACACTCGTCAGGGTATCTTCGAGCCGAGCCCGTCCGGCCATCCCGGCACTCTTGTCGGCCGCGAAGCGCGCGAACGAGTCGAGGTGACTGCGCAGGACTGGGGATTCTCCCGCCGCACAAAGGTGAGTGACGCCTTCCAGCCCAAGAAATTCGCTCGGCTCGATTAGCGGGTAGATCATGGTTCCTTAGCTCCTCTCCGGTCCAAGCAGCGCCAAGACCGCGTCGCGGACCAAGGGCCATGGCACCCCCGATTCGACACGCGCCTGGCCGACGCGATCGAGCAAAATCCAGCGTAAATCGGCGCCTCGCGACTTCTTATCGCGGGTCATTGCCTCCAGAATCGAGTCGACGCTCGGACGCGGCATTGACTCTGGCAGTTGAGTAGGCAACCCGAATCGCGCGAGCACCGTGTTCTGACGTGCTGCTTCGTGCGGCTGAAGACCGCCGCGCTCGACCGACAATCGAGCGGCGCCAACCATACCAATACTGACCGCTTCTCCGTGCAGTAATCCTTCATAGTTAAGCACGGCTTCGAGGGCGTGGCCAATCGTGTGACCGTAGTTCAGGATCATTCGCAGCCCAGACTCACGCTCGTCCTCGGTAACAACCCGGACTTTGTGTTGGGCACAGCGCTCGACTACGGCCGAGACCAGCGATGAGCTAAGATCGCACAGGCTAGCCGCGTTGGCCTCGAGAACGTCAAGCAGTTCCGCGTCAAGGATCATCGCGCACTTGATCGCCTCGGCCCACCCCGCGGCAATCTCTCGACGCGGCAAAGAGCGTAAGCTATCAGTGTCGCTGAGAATCAAGCGCGCCGGATTGAACGCTCCGATCAGATTCTTCCCTTTCGGATGGTTCACCCCGACTTTCCCGCCAATCGAGCTGTCGATCTGGGCCAGTACCGTCGTCGGCACCTGAACCAACGGCATGCCACGTAGAAACGTGGCCGCGACGAAGCCAGCAACGTCCCCGACAACCCCGCCGCCGAGTGCGACGATGGCATCAATGCGCTCGGCACGCTGCTCGACTAACCAATCATAGATGGCATACGTTGCGCCGAGAGATTTCGAGGCCTCGCCAGCCGGCAGCTCGAAATGATCGGCGACGAGGCCGGCATCCCGCAACGCCGCGAGCGCCTTTTCCCCGTACAGTGGATAAACTTGATCGTCGCTGATCAGGAAAGCACGTCCATTCAGACCAATGGCGCGCATCCGCGCACCCAGCGCATCGAGCACGCCGCTGCCAATCGTCAGCTCACTCACTCTTACTCTCCGGCCTGACGTGACTACAGAAGACCTTGACGTTTTAAAACGTCGAGGACCGCGTCCGTCACCTCGAAAGGCGTCTTCCCTTCGGTATCAACCACGACGTCGGCAATTCCATACGCTTCGTTGCGCTCCACCAAGAGCCGCCGAATGCGTTCGAGTGGATCGCTCCCCGCTAACATCGGACGATCTTCCGCACCAGGGCTCGTTCGCAAACGCTGGTAAATCGTCTCCGGCGACGCGGCGAGTTGCACGACAAGGTTGCCGTCTTTCATGGAGGAGCGATTTTCCAGATCGACCGGTGCCCCACCGCCGACGCTGATCACCTGCCGCCGTCCCTCGCATACGCGGACGACAATGTTTCTTTCGGCAGCCCGGAACACCGCCTCCCCCTCGTCTTGGAATACCGCGGCGACGCTCTTGCCAAATTGCTCGACGATCAGACGATCGGTATCGACCAGCGGCCAACCGATCCGTTCAGCGACAAGCCGTGAGACAGCGCTTTTGCCCGTCCCACTGAAACCAATCAAGATCAGGTTAGCGGGCACCGACCGGCAACCCAACGAGAACCTCTCGGGCGATCCGCAGCGCACGCTCAACATCGGTCCGCTCGATTCCATAGTGGGTCACCATACGAATCCGACTTGGCCCCGCCTGGCCACACAGCAGACCGTGCTCTCGGAAATTGGCAATCAGAGATGGAACACCTTGCGGCGCGGTTACATCAAAGATGACGATATCGGTCCGCACCTTGGCTGGGTTCAAGCTAATTCCCGGCAGTTCAGCCAGCCCCTCCGCGAGGTAACGTGCGTTGGCGTGGTCTTCGGCAAGACGATCGACCATTGTGTTGAGCGCAAAGCTACCGGCCGCCGCGATAATACCAGCCTGACGCATTCCGCCGCCGAGAATCTTGCGATACTTCCGAGCGATCTGGATGTATTCTTTCGAGCCGCAAAGCAGAGATCCCACCGGAGCGGCGAGACCTTTCGAAAGACAAAAAGTGACCGAATCAACGTCGGCGGTCAGAGTCCGCACGTCAACCCCAAGGGCGACCGCGGCATTGAAAATCCTCGCGCCATCGAGGTGCACCGGAATGCCGGCCGCGTGGGCAACCGCGGCAATCGAATGAATCTGGGCGGCGTCGAGCACCGCTCCGCCATTTCGATTATGGGTATTTTCAATCGACACCGCCCCGGTTCTGGGCTGATGAACGTCGGCGGGTCGGATCGCCGCCTGCACGTCGGCGGGGTTCAACATCCCCTCGACGTTTGGAACGGCCCGGAGCTGCACCCCGCCGACCATCGCACAACCAGCGACTTCATAGTTCAAAATATGCGACTGATCCCCAACGATTACTTCGTCGCCACGCTGGGTATGGGACAGAATGCCAACGAGATTGCCTTGAGTGCCAGACGTGACCAGCACCGCGGCCTCTTTACCCAGCCGTTCCGCGGCCAGCGCTTCGAGGCGAAGAACGCTCGGGTCTTCACCATATACATCGTCGCCAAGCTCGGCCTCGGCGATGACCCGCCGCATCTCCGGCGAGGGGAGCGTAACCGTATCGCTTCGCAAATCAATGATCGACTTTGCCACCATTTCCTCCTGCGGCCTCTTGCCCAGTGTCAACGACCACGCGATGCCCACTGGCGGCAGATTAGTCCGCCAGCAGCTGCATGAATTGCTCGATTGTTTGATCGGTGCAGTGCGTCGGCGTGCAGCCGGGATAGTCTCGGGCAACCTCGACGTCGCGCGCCAGGTCGAGACGTCGTTGGGTGACCGAGTAGAAGTTTCCCAAACGCAAATGGAGCCCGGCCAGGTACTCTTGCTCGGTTTGTCCCGGCGTAGGAATCAAAAGAGCCCGTTTCCTCAGCTCCGCTAGCTCCATAATTGTCGAATATCCGGATCGACTGACCACCAGTCGGGCGCGGTTCATCAACTCTTCCTGCTGACGTCGGTTCACGTAACTATAGATCGTAACGTTACCACGTCGCCAGGATTGGGCGGATTCGTCCGGCTTGCCCAAAGAAACAACAGTCCGACCGGGTAGATCATACACCTGATCGAGGATGATTCGCTCCAAGATCGTCCGTTGCGGCTCTGGACCGGAGATCGACACGTAACAGTCGATGTCCTCGGACACCGGCCGGCGGCGCACGCCACTGAGGATGCCAATGTAACTCATTTGATCGGCAGGAATAAACCGCAGATCGTGACTCAGCTCACCGCTCAGGCTCCCAGACGCAAAATCCGGGACGATGAAGCGGGCCCCCCGACCATAGCAGGAGCGAAAAATGTACTCCATCGTGACTTCGAGCAGCGGGTTACGCCGCGGAGCAATCATGCGCATACCGTGGGTAAGATGAAATGACGCGACCCGCGAACTACGCACCCCAAATCGACTATCGGACACGATTCGATCGAAGTGCTCGACGTGGAGCAGACCGTGGAGGGCCCGATTCTCCGCGATCATTGCCCGAAGAGCGAGCGGCAGACTCAACGTCCAGCGCGCATAAAACAACGGCGCACTCTTCGAGATTTTGATCGGCAAATCCGGCCACTCGAGGAAAGTGCATCGTCCACTAAGCTCTTGTTTCAAGACGGAAAGCGCTCGCCCGCTCGACGCGACAGTAACCTGATGACCGCAATCAAGCATGCGGCTAATCAAGGGTAAATCGCGCGTAGCGTGGCCAAGCCCCCAAGAGGCTACGCCGAAGAGAACATTGAGACGTGCCCCGGAGCGGGACGTCGGCCCGGTCGTCCGAATCGACTGGCCAGCGATCAACGCATCCAAACTACCTCACGCTTGGCAGAAAAACTGTCAGGGTGGGAATCGCCTTCACCTGAGCTGATCGGGACAGACGGTTCAATGCAAAAGACGACCGCCGACCGACACCGGGCGCGATCACACATCGATACGATACAACGCCTGGTACTCCGACCGTCGCTCCGTAGGCAGATCTCGGTTTCGTTCGCCCATTTTATCAGATTCATGTACTGTGGCTATCATCGCATCTCGCACGGATTTTGGCAAGATGCCGCACGCCATGTAAATGTTCACCGGTAGAGGGACGAGTTCGCGGAGCGGCTGTGCGGCGGTTTAT
>DATLSK010000082.1:0-3203 GCA_035534155.1 Chloroflexota bacterium
TGACTCCTCATAGTATGGCCAATTCAAAGCGGCACTGCTCGATAGACAGGCGCGGCGGTCGCGACCGGACCGATCTGTTGGCAGGATGATACTCAGTACCCGCGTGTCTTTCAACGCTCAAGTGGTTTATGCTACCCTTAACTTTGCGTTTACCCTTGCTAACCTCACCCGCAACCTCGTCGCTCGATTCTGAAGCTGATGCGACATAATCTTTGTGAAATTCAGGGCGTTGGCGCTCGACAATGGTGAAACGGTCGTCGCGAGCACCTCCGGCGAACAGTGAGTCAGTCAAGACGTTCTGGAATCTTCCCGGTGACGTGCTCAGCAATGCGGTTGGTGCCGACCTCAGTGGCTTGACCGAGGCGGAAGCGCAACGCCGTCGTGCCCTGGACCGATCGCACGGCCTGGCGCCGCCGAATCGCTTTGCCTTCGCGGGCGAGCTGGCGCGCCTGGTGCTTAACCCTCTGGTGGTGATCCTCGTTGTCGCCAGCCTGGTGTCGGGTCTGCTCGGCGATCAGGTTAGCTCGTTGATCGTGCTCGTCATCGTCCTGATTAGCCTCTTCCTCGATTTTTATCAAACCGCGCGTTCCCAGGCCGCGGCCCGCAAACTGGCCGGACTGATCGTTACGACCGCGACCGTTCGCCGCGATGGCAAGCTGAGGGAGGTGTCTTTTCACGACCTTGTCCGTGGAGATCTGATTCAGGTCAGCGCGGGCGATCTCGTTCCCGCGGACTGTCGCATCGTCCAGAGTCGCTTCCTCGCCGTAAACGAGGCCGCGTTGACCGGCGAGTCCTTACCGGTCGATAAGACGGACTCCGACCTCGCTGAACCGGTCGCGGAACCCTCTTCGGCTCGAAACGCGATCTTTCTCGGCAGCTCTGTCGTGAGTGGGACCGGACTCGCGGTTGTCGTCAACACCGGGAGTGCGACCGAGCTGGGTCACATCGGCGGCGCGCTGCGCCGGAAGCCACCGATGACCGAGTTCGAGCGTGGCATGCATGGTTTCGCCAATCTGGTCGCGCGAACGGTTCTCTTCCTGGTGTTATTTGTCTTCTTCGTCAACGCGTGGTTCGGCCGGGGCCCGCTGGAATCGTTCCTCTTCGCCGTTGCCCTCGCCGTCGGCTTGACGCCGGAGTTCATGCCGATGATCGTGACCGTCACTCTCGCCGAGGGCGCGATGCGGATGGCTCGCAAGCACGTAATCGTTCGCCATCTCGAGGCGATTCAGAACTTCGGCGCGATCGACATCCTCTGTAGCGACAAAACCGGAACGCTTACCCAGGGGAAAGTGCAGGTCGCGCGCGTGATCGATCCTTTTGGGGCAAACGAGAGTCGAGTCGCGGAGCTAGCGTACCTGAACGCCTCCTTTGAGACCGGCCTGGTCAATCCACTCGACGCGGCGATTCGTGGAATCAGCCGTCCGGCGTCTGCCGACCAGGTGACTAAAATCGACGAGCTTCCTTTCGATTTTGTCCGGCGTCGCTCGTCAGTCGTCCTGGGCGAACCGTCCGGCCGCATTCTCCTGGTGACCAAAGGTGCGCCGGAGAGCGTCGTCTCGGTGTGTCACTTCGTCGAAAGTGGAAGCGAGTGCCGGCCATTGGGGCCGAGCGAGCGCGCCGCGATCGAAGCGGCGTTTCGAGCCGAAGGCGAGCACGGTTACCGTTCGCTCGCCGTGGCCTATCGGGTCATGCCTACTGCGACCACCTACGAACCCACCGACGAGGAGGACCTGACATTCGTTGGCTTGATCAGCTTTGAGGATCCTCCGCTGCTGGACGTCGCGACGACGATTACCGGACTCGAGCGAGACGGGATCACTTTGAAAATCCTGACTGGCGACGACCCGGTGATCGCACGCCACGTCTGCGACCAGGTGGGTCTCTCGCTCAACCGGGTCGTGACCGGTGCCGAGGTCGACCAATTGACTGATCCGGCCCTGGGCGCGGTCGCCGAGGAAGTCGCCCTCTTCGCGCGCCTGACGCCGATCCAGAAGAACCGGATTATCGCCGCGTTGAAATCCCGTGGCCACGTGGTTGGGTTCCTTGGCGACGGGATCAATGATGCCCCATCACTCCATACGGCCGATGTCGGCATTTCGGTATCGGGCGCGGTCGACGTGGCACGCGAAGCCGCCGAGGTGATTCTCCTCGAACCCAGTTTGGCCGTTCTGCACGATGGTATCGTCGAGGGGAGAAAGAGCTTTGGCAACATTATGAAGTACATCATGATGGGGACGAGCTCGAACTTCGGCAACATGTTCAGCATGGCCGGGGCGACGCTATTTTTGCCGTTCTTGCCGATGCTGCCGGTGCAGATCCTTCTGAACAACCTGCTCTACGACGTCAGCCAGGTCATGCTGCCGACTGACGAGGTCGACCGTGAGCTTACCGCCAAGCCAAAAAAGTGGGATATGAAGCTCGTTCGCGACTTCATGCTCTTTTTTGGTCCGATCAGCTCGGTCTTCGACTATCTGACCTTTGGCGTGCTCTGGCTCGTCTACCGGGCGACGCCGGATCTGTTCCGCACCGGCTGGTTCATGGAATCGCTGGCTACCCAGGTTCTGGTCATCTACGTGATTCGCACCATCCGTGCGCCCTGGAAGAGCCGGCCAAGTCGTGGTCTGGTCTTGAGCTCTCTCGTGACGCTGGCAGTCGGTCTCGTTCTGCCGCTGACCCCGGCCGCGCAGTACCTTGGCTTTCAGACCCCGCCAATTGCCTTTTACCCGTTTCTGCTGCTCGCCATCGTGATCTATCTCGGTCTCGTCGAGACCGGCAAGCGCTGGTTCTTTCATCGCCACCAGCTATAGGCGCGGTGATTGGGTGCTACGGATTGGCCGGAGTTCGTAGCGGCGTTCGCGACTCTTCGACGGCTGAATCAGGTTTCGATCGCCGCACACCGTTCAATTTGTCTGAGGAGGAATCGTCGTTCGGCCTCGTTCGTAGTCAAGCCGAGCGCCTCGCGATACGCTGCCACCGCGTCGGCCAATTGACCGCAGCGCTCGTACATTTCGCCCAGGGTTGCTGGCAGAAGATAGTATCTTTTCAGCTGCGCCTCCTCGGCGACTCGTAAGACGTTTTCAATGCCGTCGCGCGGCCCACGGGTCATCGCCACCGCCACTGCTCGATTCAACGCGACGATCGGCGATGGATTCAGCTCGACGAGCAGATCATAGAACTGGAGGATGGTGTTCCAATCCGTCGAG